>JBGPVY010000010.1:0-22341 GCA_041491905.1 Nitrospiraceae bacterium
GAGTCCATCGAGGTGGACTTCGAACGGAGGATCCAAATCAGCAATCCCGAGGCGAAGATCTATGCTTTGGAAGAAGATACCGCGAAGGTGGCGAGCGGTGCGCACCCGATGCCGCTCACGCTTCGTGTGAATGTTGGAGATTGCGTCAAAGTCAATCTGAAGAACAAGATGCAGGAGAGCAAAGCCTCCTTCTCCGCAATTGGTTTGGCCTTCGATCCAAAGGATTCGATGGGCGCCAACGTTGGTAACAATCCAGGCGACCAAACAATTGCTCCTGGTGCCGAGCGGCTCTATACATACTACGCGGATCCGTTCAATGGTGAAACCACGTCGTTGGTGTGGGATTGGGGCAACGTGATGACGAATCCACGCAATGGCTTGTTTGGAGCCGTGGTGGTCGGTCCGAAGGGGTCCAAGTATCGGGATCCAAAGACCGGCGCCGATCTCACGAACAAGAACACCTGGGCTGCCGATGTGATCATAGATCGCTCGGTACCCGGCAACGAGATGCGAGCCAATTATCGCGACGTGGCGTTGTTCTTCCAAGACGAGGACAACATCATCGGCACGAGCTTCATGCCCTATGTGCAAAACGTGGCGGGTCTGACCGGTGTCAACTATCGGTCGGAGCCGTATAAGTATCGTGAAGAACAGGGGTGCTCGCTGGGCAAGATGTTCCAGCCTTGCAAAGCGGATAACCCTGAAGATCCAGCCACTCCACTCATCGAAGCGCATGCGGGTGATCCAGTGCGCATCCATGTGATCGGGGCGAGCAATGAGCAGAACGGGATGTTCAGCGTCGAGAAGCATGAGTGGCCGATCGAGCCCTTCATGCGCGGCGCAGATCTGATCAGCGTGGTCGAGTTCGCCGGGTCGGAGACCCTCGATGCGTTCTTGCCATCGGCCGGCGGTCCTTACCGTTTGCCTGGCGACTATGTGTATAGCAACCAGCGGTTGCCGTACTCCCAGTCTGGGGAGTGGGGCTATGTGCGTGTGTTGCCGTCCGGCGATACTCGCCTGCTGCCGTTGCAAGGAGCGGGACCTGGGATGAAGAGTGCGTCGGTTGAACAACCGGCGCAGGTCATTCCGGTCGCAGCGAAGTAAGACCGCGCCTCCTGCTGTTGGCAGGAGGTAGATGAATCAGGAGAAGGGGGAGGCCGACGGCTTCTCCCTTTTTCTTTGGTACATACTTTTGGTACGATGCCGACCGCGATGACTCTGACAATTTCATGCTGAATTTCGGAGGACTCATGAAAGTGCTGTCTTTCATGTTCTATGCGGTGCTGCTGATGGGGGCCCCGATTGTCTGGGCCTATGATGAGATTCAGGTGACCGAGGGAGGGACGATCGCCGGGAAGGTGACGATGGTGGGAGCGAAGCCCAAGCCCAAGGGGTTCAACCTGATCACGTTTCCCGATCCCATCTATTGCGGGAGGATTTCAACGGGGACGGGCTGGCGCATCCTGAAGGAGTTTACTCTCGCGCAGGATGGCGGGTTACAAGGTGCCGTGGTGCTGCTGACGGACGCGACCAAAGGGAAGCCGTTTAAGTTCGAGCCGCCGACGATTGAAGCGAGGGACTGCCGGTTGCTTCCGTTTGTCATCGAGGTCAAGGATCGATCGGAGGTGAATGTCGTGAACATGGATCCCGTGTTTCATGATATTCAGGCCTATGAAACCTCTCATCTCGGCCCCCGGGTGTTGTTTAACACACCGTTGCCCATGAACCCGCATCACAAGCACAATGTCGGAGCCGACAGCCACGAACACCTGGCGGGTCAGCCGATGAAGGAAGTCATTCGTATGACGAAAGGCCGCAGGATTTTTGTCATGCAATGCGGATTCCATGCCTATATGGAAAGCTGGGGGTTGGCCGTCGACAATCCATATTATGCCGTCACGCAGGCCGATGGGACCTTCTCGCTTAGTGACGTGCCTCCCGGGGACTACACCTTGGTGGCGTGGCATCCTGGCGTGGGTACGATGATGGAAAAGAAAGTGACGGTTCCGGCTAAGCAGATGGTCAAAGCCGATTTTGTATTCGAGTCCCCCAAGGGACACCGTTCCGTCCATGAGATCGAGGAGAACCCTCACTTTGGATTGGGCTCACTGGGTAAATCCATCGATATCAAGCCGACTCTGGAACTACAGAAGCCGTGAGGCGTCAAACGTGAAGTACTTCGACAGGCTTAGGGCAGGCGTAAAAGGTAAGGGGTGAGAATGATAAGACGAAGCAGGATTGGAGTGGCGGTTGTTGCGACGTTCGTGCTGGCCTGGGCTGTTCCCACAGTAGCCTACGATGTGGTCGAGGTGCGGCACGGCGGGACGGTTGAAGGTACGATCAGTCTCGATGGCGCGGTGCCGGAACCCAAAGGCTTCAACCTCATCACGTTTCCTGATCCAGCCTACTGTGGGCGTATTTCCAATGGGCGAGGTTGGCGACTCCTTCGTGATTTCGTAGTGAATCAACAGGGAGGGTTGAAGGATGCCCTCGTCTTGTTGGAAGGAGTTGATGCGGGTAAACCATTCGAGCTGTCCGTCCCTCTGATCGAAGCACGGGATTGCCAGTTTGCCCCCTTCATGACCATCGTTCGGAACGGCCATGCGGTGGAAGTCATCAACATGGATCCGGTTATGCACGATATCCAAGGCTACGAGACCTCGATAGAAGCCGGTGCGCGCGTGCTATTCAATACGCCCTTGGTCATGAATCATCAGCACCACCGCGGCGACATCCATGCGATGCATAACCATGCACCGGGGAAGTCGTTGGTTGGGCCGCTCTATTTGAACAGAGGGCGGCGGACATTCTATATGCAGTGCGGCTTCCACGCCTATATGGAAAGTTGGGCGATGGCAGTGCACAACCCATACTACACGCTGACCGATGCGAACGGGGCTTTCACTATCGAGAACGTCCCGCCCGGCACCTATCAGTTGGTGGTATGGCATCCTCAGACCGGTCCTGGCATCACCAAGATGGTCACAATCCAGCCTGGCGGCAAGCTGGTCGAACATCTCTCCCTCCTCGCTCCGAAGGGAAACCGTTCCGCCTTCAAGGTGATGGATAATCCCCGCTTCGGTCCAGACACGCTGGGGTATTCGGTCGACATCCAGCCGCTCGTAGAGTATCAGCACTGAGCATCTATGTCCTTTATCGCAGGTGAGAAGGCCTGCAGATGGGGGCTCTGCCTCGGGCTCGTTGTGTGGGTGGGGCAGGAAGGGATGCCTTGCTATGCGGCGGCTGATGACGCAGCCGTTCCCTCGGTAGAGTTCTCGGGTTCGCTGGTAAAAAGCGTCAAGGGGCGACAATACCATGCGCAGGTGTTTGCGAAGGGAGACCGTTTGCGGCTGGAGTACAAGTATGCCATTCGAACCGAGCGTGGGTATGCGGCAATCGAAATCATCCGGTTGGATAAATCCGAGGCCTGGTATCTGCTGGCGCAACAGAAAGAACTGTTGGTGATAGGGCTGGATCCCGATGATCTGCTCCCGATTCGCCCACCTTTACCTGGGGAGCGGGATCGAATTCTGATCGGGGACGCGACGACAGCTGGTCGTGCAACCCAGCTCTTCGAAGTTCAGACAGACCATCATGGTCGAGTCGAGCGGTTCTACGAATGGGTGGATCTGGATACAGGAGTGGTGCTGAAGCTCGTCAGCCGGGACCGGGAGTGGGCGTTTGAGTATGAACGGTTCAGACTGTCGCCTCAGCCGGCCTATTATTTTGAAGAGCCACCAGGATACAAAAAACGCATGACGGCGCCTGTGCCGCGAGGACGGGGGTAGGGAGACGATGAGTGAACCGATTATGCGCAGGCGTTTGTGTCGTTGGAATTTGCCGGCAACAGTTGCGGTTGCCTGGTTCTATTTGTTGAGTGGATCAGGCCAGTTGCTGCTGGCTGCCGGGAGCTCATCTGTCCCCAAAGATGCGCAAGAGGCGTTCGACAAGCAACAGTACGCACAGGTGCTTGAGCAGTTGGCCAAGCTGGAGCAGGAGCAGAGTGCCGCTCCAGACGTTCTCCGTCTTAAGATCCGCTCCTTTCTCAAGCTTGGTAATCCCAAGGACGCACTCGGCGAGTACGACAAGTTGGAGCTCGCGCTCAAGCAAGATGAGATACCCCTCCTCCGAGAGGTGGCGCTGGGGTTCATCGTCGCCATGGTGAAAGACATGCGTGAACAAATGCGTGGGGCAGCCTATACGGCGCTCAAAGAAGTGGACTCGGACGATGTCGTTTCCTACTTTGAGGATGGCTTGAGCGATGGGTCTGGACCAGTTCGTGCGCTCGCCGTCGAGGGGCTCGGCCGATCCGAGGCGGGGAGAAAATCGACGAAATTGCGTGCGGCGATCGATGATCAAGCAGGATTGGTGAAGGCACGTGTGGTGAGAGCACTCGGCCGAACGGGAGACCCGGGAGTCATATCGTTAGTCGAATCGGCTACGAAGGACGAGCTCACTACGGTTCGTATTGCGGCGTATGGTGCACTGATCAGACTCGGCAAGAAAGAGGCCTGGGCCGAATTACAGCAGGCCACAGCGTCGCTGAATCCAGAGGATCGAGCCGATGCGATTCGTACGATAGCCGAATTGAAAGACCAGCGCGGTGCCCCTGTCATGATGGAGGCATTGACCTACAAGCAGCCCTCTGTCCGTGGGGCTGCGGCCAGGGGGCTGGGGCATCTCGGGCACAAAGAGGCGCGGGGACAGATCGAGCAGTTACTGAAAGATCCTGTGCCTGCCGTCCGCGAATCTGCGGCGGGGGGCCTGGCAGAGCTGGGAGGCTCGGAATCGGTGCCGGCACTCAATCGGGCGCTTAGCGACGGTAACTTTACCGTACGTGCCTCAGCGATCGCCGCGTTGCTTCAGCTTAGCCAGCCCTACTCGACAGTGGCCACCACCGCACAATCGCTGGCCCAACAGAACGATATGGCCATGCGCGCTTCTGTGGCCTATGCCCTTGGGAAGGCGACCAAGGCCAACGCTCCCGGTGCGATCTCCCTGTTAACCAGCTTGACCGCTGATCCCCTTCCCGGTCCGAAGATTGTGGCGCTTCGATCCCTCGGGCATGTTGGGGATCGTGAGCTTGTTCCCCTCCTGAAGGAAGCCCTCCACGACACGAATGATGCCGTCAGGGCTACAGCGGCAGGGGCGCTGCTTCACATTCTTCAACAGAAGAAATAGACCCTGTCTTTGCACGGGCATCGACAACAGGAGAGGGGCATACAGGATTACCGCACCCTCTCACGAGAGAAAAGAGGGGAACGGGCTACAAGTAGGGAGACAACCTGCCCAACGAACATGGCGGAATTTCTATCTCTGGATTTGGGTCGTAACCGACAAGAAGAAAGCGAGCATGGGCCTATGGTAGGATGTTCCGCAATGCGTCAGGCTTGTCTCGTCTTCTGGATTGCGTGTGGCCTGCTGCTCGTCGGCCTGTCGGCCTGGGCGCTGGAGTTTACTGCCGATCAAGTGACGAAGATCGATGGCCGAACGCACAAAGCGAATATCTACTACCGCGATACGATGTGGCGCATCGAACACCAGTCGATGGGGCCGGTCAACGTCAGTATCGTGCGCAAGGACAAGCATGTCGTCTGGTTGCTGCTCTCGCGGATGAAACACTTCAAAACGATGCCCTACAGTCCGGAGCAGGATCTCATGGTGAGTGAAAAGCTGGACGGAGAAGTATCGCGGCAGGAGATCGGCACGGAAGTGCGCGAGGGGCATCCGACGATCCTGTACGAAGTTACGACGAAACAAGGGGAGCAGGTCGAGGTGTACTATCAGTGGGTTGCCACGGATATTCATTTTCCGATGAAGCTGGCGAGGAAAGACGGGAGTTGGATTGTGGAGTACCAGCATGTGAAGCTGCGGTCGGTCTCGGACTACCTCTTCAACCTGCCGGTTAGTTTTCAGCCGCTTGAAGACTTCGACAAGCAAGAGACACCCGGGCAGACCGGGCCCGGCATGTAACGCAGCAAGGAGGCTGGATCGTGAGAGTATTCGGAATCATCGCGGGCATTGTGATAACAGGTCTGATTGCAATGGGCGGATTGGTTCACGCATTGGACGTGGCCGACGTCGTCCGGGAATGGACCCCTGAAGGAAAGAAACTTGCCGCCGAGCGGGTGAAGTTGCCGGCTCACGACGAGATGGTCCTCATCCCGGCTGGCTCATTCACCATGGGGAGCGATAGGAAGATAGACCACAACGCCTATCAGGCGGAGTTCCCGCAGCGAAAGGTCTACGTGGATGCATACGAGATCGATAAGTTCGAAGTGACCACCGTGCAATATCTGAAGTTCATCCTCGCCAAGGATCTGGCGCCGCTGATCGACTGGCAGTATGACGGCGGCAACTTCCAGGAGACCATGGTCAACCATCCTGTGATGCACGTGTCGTGGGATGATGCCGATGCCTACTGCAAGTGGGCGGAGAAGCGTCTGCCTACCTCGGCAGAGTGGGAAAAGGCCGCCAGGGGCGAGGATGGACGCATCTATCCCTGGGGGAATCAGCCTGCGGGATTGAGCCGGGCCAACTTCGGCCGCACGGGATTGTCCGGACCAGTCCGCGACCGGCCGGAGCGACTGCTGCTCTATCCGCCGATCGTCTCCGTGGACAAGTACGAGAACGCGGTTAGCCCTTACGGTGTCTATCAAATGTCTGGCAATGTGGCTGAATGGACAAACGATTGGTACGACCCGAACTATTACAAAACGGCGCCGGACCGGAATCCCAAGGGGCCGGAACGCGGGACGCAAAAAGCCTTTCGTGGTGGCGGGTGGATCGACAGTACGCCCTCCGTGCGGCCTGCTCAACGAAATGGGGCTGATCCCAACACGAAGATGAATTGGCTCGGTTTTCGCTGCGCGCGGGATGTTAAGGACTCCGGAGAATCACAGGAAGCAAAGCCGCAGCAGACCAGCTTGCAATAACTGATAGGGCTGAGTGCCGAGTGCTGTGGCAGACATTCTAGGCCCTCAGCTGGCTTCTTGTAAGAGATCTATTATTCGGTTTTCCGAAGCGATACCGGACTCTGTTAGAAGTTCCAACCAGAACACCGTCGCGTCTGTTTCTTCAACGACCGTTCCAAGCTTAGCGATGAACTCAGCACGTGAACGAGCCCGGCACACGGCTCGATAATTGGCTGCGAGGGATGTCCCAGCTCGAACCATCTGATGTCCGAGCACGCAAGCTTCAGGTGTCTTAGGAAGCCATCCGGACTGTCTGATAATATTGAGCACGAAATCCTTCGTTCGCTTGGCCAGATCCTGTGTTGGGCCGAAATCTTTCACAATTCAACAGATCATCAGATCGACAGATTCTTTAATTTGAATCAGCAGCACAGCGAAACCCCGTTGATTCATTTCGAATCGTCGGATCGCTATCCACGCGGGTAAAGATGCGAACCGTGGGGGTTTCGTTCTGCCAGCCTGCTCCCCGAATGACTTTCTTTGTGCCTGTCTCCGGGCCTTTGGGATTCTTCGCCGGGCTTTTCTCGTAATACTTGGCATCGTACCAGTCATTGACCCATTCCCAGACATTGCCGGCCATGTCGTAGGCGCCGAACGGGCTCTTACCTGCTTCATAGCTTCCGACAGGCATGAGGGTCTTCTCGCCGATCCACCGTTGATTGAAGTTGAGATGTTTGATTGTGGGTTCGACATTACCCCAGGGGAATCGTCGATCGGCGGTGCCCTTTGCCGCTTTTTCCCATTCAGCTTCGGTCGGGAGTCGTTTGCCCGCCCAGGCGCAATAGGCCTCGGCATCAAACCAATCCACATTGATCACGGGCCGATCAGTGAGTGAATCAGGGATGGCGTCTCCTTGCCAGAGGTTTCGCGTCGGGTTCTTGGAGTTTTGTGGGACACGATGGCCTGTGGCTTTGACGAACTCCAGATAGCGGCCGTTTGTCACCTCATATTTATCAATAAAGAAAGTGTCCACAAACACATCATGGCGTGGATATTCATCGCGTCCACCATCCCGATCGCCTTGTGGGACACCCATCGGGAACGAGCCGACCGGGACCTCGACCATCGGCGTACCATCTTTAGTCGTGGGTGGCGTGAGCAGAGACTGAGGCAGTTGGTCAGCTGCGAAGAGCGGGGGTAGGTTGAACAGGACACAGAACACCATCGAAACAAGCAATGGCCAGATAGACATCGGTGGGGACTCCTTCTCCAAGAATTGGAAGCGTGAGCATCGTACTATAAGAGCCAACGAGGAGGCACAGCCGTCGGCCCAATAGGGACCGTCATTTTCCCAGTCATCTTGATGATTGGTGGAGAGTATTTCAAAATTCCATTTGAGTTCTTTATCTTCCCCTTCTTTGGAGTTGGTTTTCTGTCGGGCTGGCCGGTTTTGTCTGGCAGAGCTCCGTACTCATTCTGGCTGGTCGCCATGGGGCTCTGGCTTGCTGGCGGGATCTGTGCCAGCATCCTGCTGCAGCTCATTCATACCTCGTAACCTAAGACTTGTTCCCTCCCACGTATCAAGTCGCAAAGATCCTCCACGCCATGATTCTCTAGCCATCTCCTCAATCTCCAACGACGAAGTGGCAATATCCCTTCTCATTATCCTCCCCCAAGTGTCACAGTAAACGTCAGATCTGCATCGACGCGTCGGACTTTCACCGCGACTTTCTGCCCAGGGGTGGTCCGCTCGATCAAGTAATTCTTCAAATGTGCCGCATCGAGAATCTCCGTGTCCTCGATCGCCAGCAAGATGTCGTGCTTTTGAATACCGGCTTCTTTCGCCGGGTCGGCCACATCCATCACAGCCACGCGCCACTTGGTTCCGTCCTTCACCGAGGTCATGTGAATCCCCAATTTGGAGAACGTGAGCGGCTTGCCTGCGAGGGCCGCGTTCACAATCCGCTCGGCGAGAATCCCCGGAATGGCGAAGGTCATACGGCTGCAATGGGCTTGTGTCTCCTCTTTCTCAGTCTGGATGATCGCATGCATGACACCGACAACCTCACCAGCGTTGTTGAAGAGCCCGCCCCCTGAATTGCCGCTGCAGGCCGAGAGGTCGGCTTGGATGAGGCGCGTTTCGACGGTTTGGAGGAAGGTGTTCGTATTTCCGAGGCGGCCGAAGGCCATGGTGGGGCCCCAACCGAGCGGATAGCCAACGGTGAAGACCTCCATCCCAGGGGCGACATCTCCGGCGGCGAACACCGTCCCTGCCAGCAGTTTGGATCGATGCTGTTCGGCAACACGGTAGATCACGACATCCATGAACGCGCTGTCTCCGACGAGGTCAGCAGGGAGTTCGTGGAGATCATCGGTGAGCATGCGCACGTGCTTCTGGATGATGGTGCCAGTCGAGGGGTCGTGTTTCTCCGCAGCGTGTCTTGCGGTAATCACGTAGCCATCTTGCAGGTGAAAGCCGGTTCCTCGGACGACGATTTTCCCAGGTTTCTCCGGCGTGCGCTGATCTTGGGTGTCCTCCAGGATGCCGACCGTGGCTTGCTTCGCACGCAGAAACGTTTCCTGGCTGAGTGGCGCTGGTTCTGCACTGAGTGGATCAGCGAGCATCGTCACACCGGCCCATACCACGAACGCCAATGTGTGTGAGGAATGTGAACAGAAGAAACGATGGATACGCATGGATGATCCTTTCGAGAGAAGCCCAAATGCCGCACAGTATAATCAGACGGAGTTATTTTCGAAAGGGTGGAGGATAAGACGCTCACTTCTGGAGGATGGTACGCTGATGAAATGGGAGAGAGAGGATCGAAAGGTCTCTTGGTGGAGGAATGGTTAACCCGCATTATTCATGACGGTTCGTCGCGAAATCGAGCAGTCGCCAAGCGAGACAGGTGCGCGGAGCCGCGAGGCGGGGCAACACCCCGCCTGGGAGTTCCGAAGGGGGTGTGCCCCCTTCGTGGGGATTCTACAAGGGGGCTGGCCCACTTGTAAGAGTGGGCGAGGCAGGCTTCAGGGCCGAGCCCACGAGGGTGGGAGGCATACTTGAAACAGTATGTTGATCGACCGAACGGCGAGCCTGCCTGCTTGGACGCCGGGCCAACCGCGGCTAGGCTTGTCGCAGCGGCCTATCGGCGGTTGCAGTAGAAGTCTTCGTGAGTAATGCGGGTTAAAGAGGGGGAAGAAGTGAGGCTGCTTCAGATGATCAGGGGCCGGACGATGCTGATCGTCACGTTGGTAGGCCTAGCCACCCTGTGGCTTCCCTTTGTCTCGGATAAGAGCACTGCACGCGCAACGGAACCTCCCGGTACTAGTCTGCAAGAGCAGGGCGACGGTCTGATGAAGATCGTCGAAGAAATGGTGGCGCATGGTGGAATGGGGGATGCGAAGGCCATCGTCCATCATTGCGGAGAAGCGACACGTTATGCCGAGACACTCATCAAACATCTCTCAATGTCAGATTCCCATCGGCCCGATGCCATGACTCCCCTCAATGAAGCGATCCGGCAGTGCAGCCGTGTGTCGGAGTTCGGCATCCACGCCGATCCGGGATTGCTTCTCAATCCCGCCACCAAAGCGCGTGCCGCGGCCTGGAAGCCGATGAAGTCACTTGGGTTGACCAAGACGAACAAAGGTTAGGTTAGGGGCCTGGCAGACATTGACTAGTCTACTGCGGCGAATGAGTTGCAACCATCATGAATCATGAGGGCTGGTGTCACCGAGGAAGTAGGCGCCGAACGGGCTTTCCCACCCCCTTGTTTCAGATTGACAGGGTGGGGTAGACTTTTGTATATAGACACGTTCTGAGACGAGCCTCGCCAACGCGGATGTCAATTGTGATCGAGTCCCCAGGGCGGAACACGTTCCCATTTCCCCTCAAGGCTGGTGTAGGAGATAAAGGAATGAGAGAATAAAATAAACTCAGCGGTTGTTTGTTCATAACAAGGAGGCAGTCACATGAGACAGAGTGTGTTATCAACGGTATTGGGCGTGGCAGCCGTCGCGTTCGTCGCGGCGCCTCTCACCTCGTTTGCAGGCGGAACGATTGCCGGCAAGGTGACCTATGCGGGCAAGGCCGAGCAAAAGGAATTTTTATTCTCGAAGTTCCCCAACCCCAAGTTCTGTCCCAAGAATCCTCATAAAGAGTTGATAGATGGGGAGAAGCGGCTCTTGAAGACCGTCGAAGTCGGTAAAGATGGCGGCCTGAAGAACGCGGTGGTCGCCGTTATTGATGTCGAAGATAAGGCCTTCGTCGATGGGTATCAGGGCACTGACGTGGTTGCGGAATTCTGTGAGTTCCTGCCCTTCAGCGGTATCGTGGTCAACACCAAGAACTTCCACGTCGAAAATCATGATGCCGATGCCGATGACCCAAAGTCGGTGCAAGGCGTGTTGCACAACCCCCACAGCTTCACCGTGAAGGGCACCAGCTCGGCCACCGGATTCAACATCGGTCTGGCCAAGAAGGGTGACAAGCTCGATAAGCCGGTGATGTTCCGTGGCGGTGCAGAGAAGGATGGCTACTATCGTTTGCAGTGCGACCAGCATGAGTTCATGCAAGGCTTCTTTCTCCCTGTGTCGAGTCCGCACTTTGCGGTCGCGAAGGACGATGGCTCCTTCGAGATCAAGGATGTACCGGCCGGCAAGCACAAGGTGGTGGCCTGGCATCCTTTCGCCGCTAAGGGCAAGAAAGTGGAGTTTGAGGTCGATGTGGCTGATGGCGGGACTGCCAACCTCAAGGCTGAAATCAAGTAAGCTAGTATTTGTGAGAGCGGGGTAGCCCGCACACGAAGGGCAGCGGAACAATCCGTTGCCCTTCGTGTTTTTTCCACCGGTCACACTGCTTCTGCCGCCTTGCCTTTCAGTTTCCGATCTAGGTAAGATACTGAGTTTCAAAGCTATTTGCTTGAAGGGAGTGGTGTGTCACGAGAACTCTCGCTCGCAGAAATCTTCCAGCTTGGATACTACTGGGAGACCAAAATCCTGCTCACGGCCGTCAGGCTGGATGTGTTTTCTGCCTTGGATGGGAAGCGGAAAACGCTCTCCGAAGTGGCCGGTCGTCTTGGCGTCCATGGGCAGACACTGGGACTGCTCTTGAATGCCCTTGTTGCGATGCGACTGTTGGAGAAGGACGGGGATTCCTATGGGAATTCGACGGCCGCGGCTACTCATCTGGTCCGCAACTCTGCCCAATATATCGGGCATCTCCTGCTGCTTCACGATGCAGAATGGGACAACTGGGGCAAACTGGAGCAGACGATTCGCACGGGACAGCGGTCGGTCGACCGGCACGTCTTTGAGACCGACCCTGATTTAGGCAACAACGTGCTGGCGGTACTCCATCGGATTGGACAGCAGAGCGGGCCTGACCTTGCCAAGCGGCTGCAGCTGAGCGGGCCGGTGCGATTCCTGGATTTGGGAGGCGGAGCCGGGACAAACGCGATTGCTTTCTGTCAGGCCTATCCAGAGCTGACTGCCACGGTGTTCGATTTGCCTGCGACGCTCCGACTCACGGAACGAACGGTGAAAGAAGCTGGTTTGGAATCGAGGATTGCGTTGCTTCCCGGCGATTTTAACAAAGATGGACTGGGCGGACCCTACGATGTGGCCCTGATGTCTGATATCCTGCACTATCAAGATTTTTCGACGAACACATCATTGGTGAAAAGGGTCTGGGCCCATTTGGCACCCGGCGGCCGGTTGGTCATCAAGGATCGATTCTTAAATGAGGCAGGAACCGGTCCGGCCTGGACCACCGCGTTTGCGGTCCACATTCTTGTGAACACAGAACGAGGCGACTGCTACAAGACGGCAGATGCGATTCAGTGGATGGGGGGAGCCGGCTTTCCAACCGTAATAGAACTGGAGCCGTCAGCGGTCGTGCTGGGCGTAAAACCTGGTGAAGTGTGAGAACCGGGTGGTTGCTCTAGTCTGTTTGGTTTGTCTGGTCTGTCTGGTTTTTGGTTGAACGAAACTAACCAGATGAACCAAATCAACCAGATAAACAAAACAAACCAGATGAACCAGACAAACCACGACCGACAAGGGCCAGCATGCTTGAATGGCTGAAACAGCCGGGATTTTTTGGAACCCACGCCTCAGTAGGGGCGGATATGAGCCAGTTCATGGCGGCGTTCTTTACGGGGCTCTTCGTGATCGGCTGGATTCAGGCGCGGAGACGTCGAGCGGATACTCATCACTGGATGATGTTCGGCGGGATGATCGCCATGTTGGCGTTCTTCACGAGCTACTATTTATTTCGTCAATTAGGCGTGTTGGCTTTTGAAGGGAAGGAAGGCTTTGGTGGGTCGCAAGCCCTCTACGATTATGTCTTCATTCCTGTGTTGACGGTGCACATCATTCTGGTCATTCTCGGATTGGTCATGGCGATCTACATGGTCGTGCTGGGCTTTCGCGCGCAACAAGTGATCGATGGCGTTCGATCGCTCAAGGAGACACTGTTGCTCACGACGTGGAGGAAGGTCGGGTTAATCTTTGGCACACTCACTGCGCTGGTCATGCTGTTGTTCTTCTCGCGCGTGGCCACCGCCGATTTCTCGATGCGTAAATTCGAAGTGTATCTCGGTTTGTTGTCTCTGATTGCCATCGTGTTCTCGGTTGAGATGGCGATCCAACGGATCTGGCCGAACGGCGCGCGACGCCATCGGGCGCTCGGGCTGTTCACGATGATCGTGTATTGCATCCTCTTTGTGACCGGAACCACCACCTACACGATGCTCTACGTACTGTATCCAGGCAAGATCGGATGAGTGATGGGTGATCTGTGATGAGTGATGCGCACGCAATGCAGAGATGGCGGATAATCATGCGTTCCGAGACGCCTCACGGTGTTTCACCATGTTGACTTGTGGCTGCGGTCGCTGGATGCATACCGAAGGGATTGAAGAACGTTCGTACGGGGATGGGACGACCCAGTGGTTCATTCGGACGGAATGTCGCGGCTGCGGGCTAACAGTAGGGGTCGATGTCCCTGCTGGTCAACCCGGTGGGCTCGTCGATCGGGTGATGTGGACCGATGATGCAATCCATCGGCTGGATCGCATGCCTCCGTACCTTGCCCCGCTCGTGCGCGATGAGGTCGAGCAAGACGTGCGGGTGAGAGGAGAACGTGTTGTCACCTACGACACGTTACTTCGCCCAAGAACCGGCGAACGCATCGAGTGGGAACCTGAAGCCGAACGTCGATTGGACAAGGTGCCGGCGCCGGTGCGTGCCATGGCACGTATCGAATTAGAACGGACAGTGGCGGATCGCGGCGGGACGCGTATCACCGTCGCGCTGATGGAAGAAGTGAAGGCGCGCTATTTCGGGATGGGCGCACAAAAGACGTGAAAGGTGAAACGTGAAAAGTAAAACGCGAAGAGCCTCCTTCGTTTCACGTTTCACATTTCACGTTTAACGAGCGGATCATGTTGCATCGAATGGCGTTACGAGTGTTACCCAGCCTCAGTCTGGCCGTCACAGAGGACTCTGTGCGCAAGAAAAAGCGGATCGTCATGTTTGTGCCTGGGTTGGTGGCGTTCGCTGTCTACCGGTTAGCCAAGTTGCTGTTGCCGCTTTCGGAACCGGTTGTGTTGTTGGCGGTCAGCGGTCTTGTCGCGTTGGTGACGGCGCTGTTAGCCTATCGCGTCGGTCGGGCCACTGCGTGGGGGAGTATCCTTCGAGAGGATGGGAGCCGACTACTGATATGGCTCGGCGGCTGGATTGGATTGGTGTATGGGGTCCAGTTGTCTCTGTTGGTCTTGGCGCTGCTCTGGCTCGTCGGGTATGACTATCTCAAACATCCGGATGGGCCGGCCATGATGGCCATCATCATTGCCTGTACGTCTGTCGCGCGCGACGCCTTTGAGATCGGTCATGTGCGGAAGGTGGCTCTCATGGGCCGTCCATTCCCGACGTTTCCCGATGGGGCGGCCCTCCGCACGATGGTGGGCAATGATGCGGTGAAACTTGCCCCATGGGTCGCAGTCGGTCTCGTCGTTGGTGCACTGGGTGGGTCGCTGGGGCACTTTGTCGAGGCGAGTCAGATCGCAGCCCTAGTCCAGTTGTCCGCTGTGGCGGTGTTGGGGGGTGGGGTCGCACTCTGTGCCTACTTTGGCGGGCTTCGTCCACAGACGTCATGGGTCCAAGGACTGCTGCAGACGAAGGCGGGCGAATTGCTCAAATATTGGTGGTGGCCTGGACTCTCCTTTGCCTCGACGTACTATCTGGTGGCGGTAGGATGTGTGATTTTTTTCTTGAAACAGCCGGGAATTCCCACTTCCTATGCCATGGCCGCCGGCGGATTCGTGACAGGCATGATGGCACTGTATTGTTACTATCTAGGGTTTCGCCGGCAACTAGAAGAACAACAGGGGCACACGATGTCGAGCGCCTTGCTCCGGTGCCCCTTCGTCATGGGAATCCTTGGCAAGTCAACGGGAGCAGGCGTCTCAATGACGGCTGGTTCTGGATCGAAGGTTTAGCAGAATGCTGAAAAAGTCCGCCAGCGTCATCGGAAGGTTAAGGTTGAGGCTAAGGCTGAGATGAAGAAAGTCAGGTCTTCGCTCAACCTTGACCTCGACCTCAGCCAGTCCCGCTCGGCTATCCTGCTAAGAATATGGTCATGAAGAAGAACGCGTTCGGAGTCATCGGATATTCTGTCCTGCTGTTGGTCGTTCTCGCAGCCTTGGGGATTGGCTGGGGTCTTCAGACCCTATCCTTTGCCGAGGACGCCACCGATCTGTATTTCAAGACACCAGGGACTCCCCAGGGGCCGCCGGCTCCTTCTCCCCAGGAGACCGTCTACTCGCGCATCGGGTCGCTCGACAGTCGATTGCTCGTGTGGTTCGTCACGCAACAACACACCTACTTCGGCGGGTTTGTTCTCGCGTTGCCGATCTTTTGTGTTTTGTTGGAATTTCTGGGGCTCAGCAGCAGAAAGCCCGCGCTCGCATTTCGCTATGATGGCCTCGCGCGGGATTTGGCAAAAGTCGCCCTCCTCGCCCTGTCGGTGACGGCCGTGGTCGGGGGCCTCATGCTGGGGATGTTTCTCTATTTCTATCCCAGCTTCATGAAGTACATGGGCGGGACGTTCAAGGTCTTTATGCCGGTCTATGCGATCGTGTTTGTCGGAGAATCGCTGCTGCTCGTCACCTATTACTACAGCTGGAACCGGATGGCTGAGCCGGCCTTGAAGTGGGGTCACGCATCGATCGGCCTGTTGACCAACGTCTTTGGAACAACACTGCTGCTCTTAGCGAACGCCTGGTCGGCCTTCATGATGGCTCCGGCCGGTGTCGATGCGCAAGGGCGGTTTTTGGGGAACGGATGGCATTTGCTCCATTCGGCCCTGTGGAATCCATTGAATGTCCATCGCTTCCTGGCAGACATTATGTCCGGTGGCGCGGTGGTGTTGGCCTATGCCTGCTATCAATTTTTCACCAGCAAGACTGAACAAGCGCGCGCCTATTTCGACTGGGTGGGGCACGTCTTTCTGTTTGTCACGGTCTGCGCGCTGTTACCGATGCCCTTTGCCGGCTACTGGTTGATGCGATCGGTCTACGCGTTCAGCCAGAGTATGGGCGTGACGATGATGGGTGGATTACTCACCTGGCTCTTTGTGGTGCAGGCCCTCTTGATCGGCGTTCTCTTCCTCGGAATCAACTTTTACCTGTGGCAGAGTATGGCCCGCCTTCGTGGAGGGGAACGATATCAACCCTATTACCAAATGCTGCTCTCGGTGTTTATGTTGGCTCTGTTTATTTGGCTGACGCCGCACACCGTCTTTATGTCGGCCGGTGAAGTGAAGGCGATGGGCGGAGCGTCACATCCCGTGGTCGGCAACTACGGAGTGATGTCGGCGAAGAACGGCGCGGTGAACATCATGATTCTCGTGACCGCCCTGAGTTTCATGTATTACCGCCGCGCCAATCGAACGATGGTCGTGTCCTGGGTCAAGAAAGGGAACATTCTCATCGGCGCGCTGTTCCTCCTGGGGGCGCTCAACATTATCTGGCTCTCAGTGTATGGATACTATCTGCCGGCGAAGCTCCGCGTCGGGCTGTCGTCGCCGCAGGCTGCGACCACGTTGACGGTCCTTGTGGTCGGTGTGGTGATCAATCGCATGATGCTCAAAGGGGCGCTCCTCCACGGGCCGGTCCAGTGGGGAAAGATTTCTCTCAGAGGGATGGTGGGCTTATTCGGATTGGCTGCTGCATTCTCGTGGGTCATGGGTCTCATGGGCTATATCCGTTCCTCCGGACGGCTGGCGTGGCATGTAAGTGAGTTGATGGCCGATGTCTCTCCCTGGGCCTTTACGCCGGACTTCGCGTTTGCCGCAAAGATGGTGACGCTCAATATGATGGTGTTCTGGGGCTTGGTGTTCACTCTATTCTGGATGTCTCAGCGTGATCAGTCGCCTGTCATGGGGGAAGAGTTGGCCGAGGGAAACGAGAGGGTACTGGCGCCGTCATCGTCGCAAGAGGCCTAACAGGATGCTGAAAAGGGAGGTGGGGTAGCTGGGACGATCCCCGTGCTCGCGCAACGCGCGGCTTGAGAAGAACAGGAGGGGGAGCAGCCAGACCATCCTTTGTGCTCGCAGAACGCGCACGATAAAACGGTGCTCGTCCGATGCGCGCAGTGAAGGACAGTCTGGCTGCTCCCCTGAGGGCGAAGTGGGGAAACCCAGAAGGCCCTCGCCTGGGCAAATGGCACGTCTCGGCGTGCCAGTGGGTGGGCGGGTGAGAACGTTGCGCGCAGTTGGGATCATCCCAGCCACCCCTTATAAAGTGATAGTTCGCTGCGGCCTTGCCTGGGACAAGTCGCGTCCCTGGGTGAAGAGGCTGTCTTGGCAGACTCAGGGCGGGCGGGTGAAATAACCGCCTGGGTTGGGCGGGTGAGAAGTCTGGCCTTTTTGAGCATCCTGCACGCGGCTCTTTTGTTGTCCTAGATGTGAGGGCCATTGAATTTCCAGCGTGCCACAATATTTTTTCCGCAGCTTGTTAAAGCCGAAAGGGGTAGAGGAGTATGAAGCGAGGGGTGATGGTCCGGAGATTTCTCACGGTCGGGCTGGTGGTGTGTGGAAGCTTCGCGATGCAGGGTGCGGTCTCGGCCCAAAGCCAATCCTTGGTCCTAGAGGATTTTCAGGCGAAAGAAGCGGACGGATTTCCCTTGAATTGGGATCATGAAAGTCAACGAAGCGAATCCAAGGGGCGGGATGCGTATAAGGTCCAGACAGAGAACGGTGTGAATTTTCTAGCGGCGAAGGATGCGGGACAGAGGATCAAGAAAAAGAAGATCGATTGGGACCCGAAGGCCTTTCCAGTCCTCACCTGGCGTTGGCGCCTGCACAAAGCCACGACGGAAACTGAACCCATCGCGGCAATCTATGCCTCACTGGATATCGATCTACTGTTCATTCCTGTGTTTACGAAGTATATCTGGAGTGCCACCAAGCCCGAGGGCACGCTGACCGAAGGAGGCATGTTCAGCGGCTCGGAGATCGTGGTGCAAAGCGGCATGAAGAATGTCGGTCAGTGGTTTGAGGAACGGGTGAACGTCTACGAAGATTTCAAACGGATTCACCAGCATGAACCAGCTGCCAAAGCCTGGGGTATCTCGATCATCGCCGGGCCCGGCGTAGAAATCGATTTTGGTTCGATGATCGCGAGCGCAGGACGCTAGACAGATGGAGCGTTGTTAGCATGGCCAAGTCCGGCACGGAACAATCGTCACTTTTAAAGGTGATTAATATCCTATTAGGCGTGGCCGTGATGGGAACCGTTGGGACGCTCATCGGGGTCATAATGGGCGGCGGCATCATGCCGCTTGCGAGTGGGGCAGGGCTTGTGTTCGGTGGAGTCATCGGGTTTATGGGTGGGCGACGTTTCCTGGTGAGTATATTGGTGGGGACTCTGTTGGGCGGGGCGCTTGCCTGGTTCATTGCCGGTCCGGAGAGAATATCCGTGGGCGCGGGGGCCGGTGCCGCCATGGGTGGATTTCTCGGTGTGCAGATCTCGATGTTGCTGGATATGCGTGCGGCAAAGAAGAAGGCTGCAATCGGAGGAGTATGAGACGCGATGGAAAATAGGGGAGTGCTCATCGGCTCGATCGTGTTTGTCTTTGGGGCGTTCGCCTTGATGATTAGCTTGCTGGTCTATGAGTCCTACAAGGCGAAGCAGATGAAAGCACTGGCCTCGTCGATCAAGACCGAAGCTCGCCCTGCGCCGAGCAGCGCACCCTCGCTGGATTATTCCATGTATAAAACAAAGATAGGCGATGAAGGCCGAGAAATGGTGGAGATTCCCGAAGGCCCGTTCATCATGGGGAGCAAAGATGGCGATCCGGATGAGGTGCCGGAGCGTCAAGTGTATCTAAAGGCATTCTTTATCGATAGGAAAGAGGTGTCGCAAGAGGAATATGCCCGGTTCGCCAAAATGACCAAACGGCCGCTGCCCAAGATCGAAGTGTTTGAAGACGATCAATCCAAGCTGCTGCAGCCCGAGTTTGCGGCGATGAGCATGTCATGGGACGAGGCGGTGGCCTATTGCAAATGGGCGGGAAAGCGCCTTCCCACGGAAGCGGAATGGGAAAAAGCCGGCCGTGGTGAGGGAAAACGGAAGTATGCGTGGGGCGACACCTTCATGAACGGCCGTGCCAATGCCAATGTGGATGGGAGTGAAGACGGGTTTCGGTATCTCGCGCCTCCTGGATCGTTCGAGACGGGGCGAGGCCCCTACGGAATCTATGACATGACCGGGAATGTCGCGGAATGGGTCGCGGATTCGTACGATGAACACTACTACCAGAAAGCGCCCTACCGCGACCCGAAAGGGCCAGAAACCGGAGATTTGAAAGTCGTGCGCGGAGGGTCGTGGCGAGAGACCGAGCATAACACTCGGCTATCAAAGCGATTTACTGCGAAGCATTGGCGGACGGATATTACGATCGGGTTTCGCTGTGCGAGCGATATGGAGGTTGGCGACAGCCCCGCGGCGTCATAACAGACATGCTCGAAACCAAATTCAAGGTCTTGTTTCTTCTTGCCGTCCTTGCGTTTGCTGCGATTCCTATCATGGGGATACTCCGTGGCACCACGCTGACCCCTTTTGAAGAGTCTCCTGCTGATTCCACAGATTCAACCCCATCAGGGTCGCTCGATCCCTCTCAGGTGTCTCGTGAAGAGCCGGTTCGGGAAGAAATGGTCTCGATTCCGGCAGGACCCTTCATCCGTGGGACCAATGACGGCGGGTTCGATGAACAGCCACAGCGTACGCTGGTGCTGGATGCGTTTGCCATTGATCGGTACGAAGTGACCAACTTTCAATACCAGCAATTTGTCGATGCGACCGGACATCGTAAGTCGGGTCCTCCTGCCCGCTACGCCAAGAACATGAGCAAGATGCAGGGCATCAATCAGCCTGTGGTCTACGTGTCATGGGAAGATGCGGAGGCCTATTGCCATTGGAAAGGGAAGCGGCTTCCAACTGAGGCGGAGTGGGAGAAGGCCATGCGAGGACCGGATGGCCGCCTTTGGCCCTGGGGGAATGTGGAGCAGCCCAACGGAGCGAATTGGGCCAGGGTGCAGGATGGGCATGATGTATCCGCATCAGTCGGTACGGTTCCGACCGATAAGAGCCCGTACGGTGTCATGGATGGGGCAGGAAATGTGATGGAGTGGGTGACCGACTGGTATGCGGAACGCTACTTCGAGGAAGCCCCAGAACGGAACCCGCCGAGCCCTGATCACGGAGTATTTCGGGTGCTTCGGGGGGGGGGGTATACGACCACGGGAGCCGATATTCGCATCACCAGCCGGAGCAAGATGGTTCCGGACTTTCGCGATGAAACAATCGGGTTCCGCTGTGCGGATTCAGGTACGAAATCAGAGAAGAGCTGAAGGGGAAAACCATGAGAAACCTACAGAAAATCAAAGTAGTAGAGAATGAGAAACACGGCCAAAAGTATATTGACAACCATGCCGGCCAAAACTATAATATCGAACATTTTTGATTTTTTTTTCATCGAGTTTCCCCTGACTTTTCGTGTGCGGCAAGGAATTTTGAATAACATACGGATAACGGTGTGTCAAGAAATTCGCTGAGCTGATTCGGGACTTATTGTTTGCATCGGCAGAAGGAGACGCGATGGCCACGGCAACAGCGGATAGCGAGCTAAAGGTCAAGATCGGCAAGATGATTTTTTACGTGACCTGTGCGGTGGGCGTAGGGTTTTTTTATTGGTTCAATGGAATTCAGTGCCCCTGCTAAGCAGGGCCGCTGCAGCGCTGGGATTTCTTGAACGTCCGCAAGGTCTGAGGGAGGGAATGCGATGGGTAAGACAATCGTTTACGTGCTGGTGTCTTTAGTCATCTGCATCGCGTATTTTACGGCAGTCGATCACTATCTGATGGAGTCTCAGGGGCTGGACTACTGGTACCTTTTCCGAAAGTAGAGCCTGGTAGTTCTTCTCCCCCGATTCGGGCTTGATTGGGGTAAATGATATGAGTCTTTTTCGGAATGCATCAAGGAGGTATTTCATGGGCCGTGTAGCCGGGAAGAAGCTGTTCTCAATCGTGGCCCTTTGCGCGATGATTGGCCTTCTCCTGCTCCCCATTGCCGTATCGCTTCCGTCACTGGCTATTGGCGCGGATGCACCTGATACGGTGCAGAAGGAAGGTGAGGCGAAGGTCGAGAAGGGGCGAGACGTCTATTATAAGACGGAGGGTATCGTCGTTGGTGCCCCTGCTCCGAAGACCGTCGATGGACCCAAAGATTATCCGCGGTACAACTTCGAGAGCCGCGTGTTGCTCTGGTTTGCGAACCAGCAGCACCTCTATTACGGAAGTTTCGTGCTCGCGGTTCCAATTTTCTGCATGGTTATTGAGTTCATGGGGATGACGACGAAGGATAAGATGATGGCGAAGAAGTATGACCAACTCGCCTATGACTTCATCAAGATCAGTCTGACGGCCTATTCGATCACCGCGATTCTTGGCGGTATCCTGATCTTCACCTTCCTGACGCTCTATCCTGCATTCTTCGGCTATCTCTCCAGTATCTTCCGCCCGGTCATGCATATCTATGCACTGATGTTTCTGGCGGAGAGCGGAACCATTTATATCTATTACTACGGCTGGGACAAAATGAAGGAAGGGTTCCTCAAGTGGATTCACTTGAGCATGTCCGTGGTCTTGAACGTGATCGGTACATTGCTCATGATGCTGGCCAATTCCTGGATCGGCTTCATGATGTCGCCGGCCGGCGTCGACGAGCAGGGCCGGTTCCTGGGCAACATCTGGCACGTCATTCATACCGCCCTCTGGAATCCGCTCAACGTGCATCGCATTTTGGGTAATATGGCGTTCGGCGGCGGTGTCGTGGCGGCCTACGCGGCGTACAAGTTCTTGGCC
>JBGPVY010000086.1:0-9852 GCA_041491905.1 Nitrospiraceae bacterium
TCTTTCGGTATTTGAGCTTCCGGATCATCTATGCGGCCGTGACGGCGTTCTTGATTGCCTTTGTGCTGGCCCCGTGGATGATCCGGAAGTTACAAGACTTGAAGCTGGGTCAGCAGATTCGTGGCGACGGGCCTAAACATCACCTGGCGAAGAGCGGCACGCCCACCATGGGCGGGATTCTCATCCTCTTCGCCGTGGTCCTCTCGACGCTCCTCTGGGCCGACATCGCGAAGCCCTACGTCTGGCTGGTGCTCGCCGCCACGCTGGGGTTCGGGGCGATTGGATTTGCCGACGACTATCTCAAGTTCATCAAGGCCAAATCGAAGGGGTTGTCGGTGGGACAGAAGTTCACGGCGCAAGTGGCGGTGGCCTTGGCGATTGCGCTGGTCCTCTATTTCCTGCCCGGCTATACGAGCAAGCTCAGCATCCCGTTTTTCAAGAATATCGTTCCGGATCTTGGCTGGTTGTATGTCGCCTTTGCCGTACTGGTCATTGTCGGGAGTTCCAATGCCGTCAATCTCACGGATGGCCTCGACGGATTAGCGATCGGACCCGTCATGATCGCGGCGCTGGCCTATACGATCGTGGCCTATATCGTCGGCCATCGACTCATGTCTGACTATCTTCTCATCCAGCACATCGAAGGCGCGGGTGAACTCGCGGTGTTCACTGCCGCCATCCTGGGGGCGAGTCTGGGATTTCTGTGGTTCAACACCTATCCGGCCTCCGTGTTCATGGGGGATGTGGGCTCGCTTCCGCTGGGAGCGGCGCTGGGCACGGTCGCGGTGATCAGCAAGCACGAGTTGCTGCTCTTGATGGTCGGCGGGGTGTTTGTAATCGAAGCGGTTTCGGTCATTTCCCAGGTCATTTCGTTCAAGTCGCGCGGGAAGCGCATTTTTCTCATGGCGCCCATCCATCATCATTTTGAGATGAAAGGGTGGGAGGAACCTAAGGTCGTGGTGCGCTTGTGGATCATCGCCATCCTGTTGGCCTTATTGAGTCTGAGTACCCTAAAGCTTCGGTGATGGCATGGTGGGAGTAGCGGCTGTGGAACTCGCGGGCGCACGTGTCACGGTAATGGGACTTGCCAGAAGCGGCGTAGCGGCTTGCCGATTGCTTCAGGCGGCGGGCGCACGTGTCACGGTGGCCGATCGCAAGGAACCGGAAGAACTGACCGCAGCCCTCGGCGGCATCGACCGCGATCATGTCGGCGTGACCGTCGGGGCGCAGCACGAGTCGTCGCTCGACGAGGCTGACCTGGTCGTGATCAGCCCCGGAGTGCCCTATCGGTTGGCCCCGCTTGAAACGGTGCGTCGGCGCGGCGTGAAGGTGATCGGCGAATTGGAGTTGGCCTCGCAGTTCCTCCAGAGCCCGCTCCTTGCGATTACCGGTACCAACGGCAAGAGCACGACCGTGACTTTGATCGGCAAGTTTCTCGCCGAGAGTGGCAAGCGGGCGTTTGTCGGCGGCAATTTGGGCACCGCCTTGAGCGAAGCGGCGGTGGAAGACCTTCGCGCCAGCCAGGCAGGGGAGCCGAGTCCGTACGACTATCTCGTCGTGGAAGTCTCCAGTTTTCAGCTTGAAACGATCGATCGGTTCCATCCCTGGATCGCCGCCTTGCTCAACGTGACGGTCGATCACCAGGATCGTTATGAGTCGCTGGATGCATACATCGCGGCTAAACAGCGGATCTTCGAGAATCAAACCGCGTCTGATTTCGCTCTGTTCAACCTTGACGATGACCGTGTGGCCGGGCTGCGACATCGCGTCCGTGCGAAACGCCTGGGGTTTACGACCGCGTCGACGATCGGCGCTGATTTGTCTGGGGGAACCTACCTCGAAGGCGACCGGATCGTGACGACGGTCACCGGTGTACAGCAGGAGATTTGTCGTCGAAGCGAGATCCGCATCATCGGCAACCACAACGTGGGCAACGTCATGGCGGCTGCGACCTATGCCGTGCTGTGCGGCTGTTCTCTCGATGCGATTCGTCGCGTCCTCGCGACGTTTCCCGGACTCGAACATGCCCTTGAGATCGTTCGCGAGCGTCGAGGGGTTCGATTTGTGAACGATTCGAAGGGTACGAATGTCGATGCCACGCTCAAAGCGCTGGAGAGTATCGATCAACCGATTTGGCTCATTGCCGGAGGACGGGATAAGGGTGGCGACTTTTCGCGACTCGCCCAGGCGGTCAGCCGGCGGGTCACGCGCGTGATTCTGATCGGAGAAGCAGCGCCGCTTTTGCGACAGGCTTGGGAGGGTGTCGCCACGATGACCGAGGCGGCCACCTTGCGGGACGCCGTGGATCTTGCGGCGCAGGGGACCTCGCCGGGTGACGTCGTGTTGTTGTCCCCGGCCTGTGCCAGCTTCGACATGTTTGCGGACTATCAAGACCGTGGTCGTCAATTCAAGGCATTGGTTCATGCCTTACCGGCGTGACGTGCAAGGCGAGGGAGGGGCGGTTCTGAGCAATGGCGCATCGATCAGCGGGGACTCTGGCGCTCCCATGGTCCCAGCCCAGCCAACGATCGGGCATGCAACGGGTGGCGGCGGACCACACGCTTCTAGCGGTCACCATGACCCTGGCGTTGGTGGGACTCGTCATGGTGTTCAGCGCGAGCGCCATTGTGGCGGGCAACCGGTTTCAGGATTCTGGGTTTTTTCTGAAGCGGCAGATTGCCTGGCTCGCGTTCGGCATTCTGTTGATGCATCTCACGTCGCGTATCGATTACACGTTCTGGAAGAAGTTCTCCATTCCGATGTTGGCCTGTATGTTGCTGCTGCTCGTCATGGTGCTGGTGCCATCGCTCGGTGTGGCGGCCAAGGGGGCCCGGCGATGGTTGCGGTTGGGTCCCATCTCGGTTCAGCCGGCGGAAATGGTCAAGCTCGTGGCGGTCATTTATATGGCGGCGTATCTGACCAAAAAGGGGGACAAGATCACGCTGTTTCGCAATGGTCTTCTGCCGGCTCTGATCGTGATCGGGCTGCTAAGCGGACTGGTGCTGCTGCAGCCAGATCTTGGGACGGTCGTGGTGCTCGGACTGGTGACGGTCGGGATGTGTTTTCTCGCTGGGGCCCGCATCTCCCATCTCTTGGCCTTAGGCCTCTGCGCGATTCCGGCCGTGCTGGTGCTGGTTCTCGGCTCCAGTTATCGGCGCCAACGGCTCATGACGTTTCTTGCTCCATGGAAGGATCCGTCGGACGCCGGGTTCCAAATCACACAGTCCTTCTTGGCCTTTGGCAGCGGCGGTCCGTTTGGGGTGGGATTGGGCGAAGGCAAACAGAAGCTCTATTTCCTCCCGGAGGCGCATACAGATTTTGTCCTGGCGCTGGTCGGCGAAGAGCTGGGGCTCATCGGCACCGCCACTGTGATCCTGCTGTTTGCATTTTTTGTCTGGCGGGGGTTTCAGATCGCTACGCGTGCACGGGTGCCGTTTGGCCGCTATCTGGGTATGGGCATTACCTTGTTGATCGGCGGCCAGGCGTTGGTGAATGCGGCGGTGGTGACCGGGCTTTTGCCGACGAAAGGGCTCACCTTACCGTTCGTGAGCTACGGAGGGTCGTCGCTGGTGATCAGTCTGATCGGGGTGGGAATTTTGCTCAGTATTTCTCGCGACCGGCATGCCGGCGGTTCTCGAGGTGGACGTGGTGGGTCGGATCAGGAATGACAATCGTCATTGCAGCAGGAGGAACCGGTGGGCATCTCTATCCGGCTGTGGCGTTGGCACGAGAGTTTCTCCGGCGCGATCCCAGAACCAAGGTACTCTTCGTGGGGACAGCGCGTGGACTTGAGTCGAACGTGCTCGCCCACGAGGGATTCGACCTGGCTTTGATCGGTGCCAAGCCGGTGATGGGTAAGGGGCTGTTCGGGGCGGTGACAGGCTTGTGCGCCATGCCGGTCAGTTTGTGGCAGTGTCTGCGGATCCTGCGAGCGAGACGAGCGGATCTGGTGATCGGGGTTGGCGGGTATACGAGTCCAATGATGCTTCTTGCTGCAGCATGGATCGGGGTGGCGCGCGTGATTCTTGAGCCGAATGCAAATCCCGGTATGGCCAACAAAGCGGTGGGGCCGTTCGCCCAGCGCGTCTTCCTCGCATTCGAGTCGGCAGCTGACTCGTTCGATCGTTCCAAGGTACGCGTGGTGGGGACCCCGATTCGCAAGGCGTTCCTGGAGGGTATTGAACAGAATCGGGAGCAGTCAGGATCGCCACATCTGCTGATTTTCGGGGGAAGCCAGGGGGCGAAGGCGATGAACGCAGCGGTGATGGAAGGATTACCCGATCTGATGACGCAGCTGCCACATCTTACAGTGACGCATCAGACCGGCGAGTCCGATCATGCGCGGGTGGCCGAGGCCTATCGTCGCGCCGGCATCGAGTCGCAAGTCATACCGTTTCTCTATGATATGCCTGTGGCACTACGGAAGGCGGATCTGGTCGTGGCGAGAGCTGGCGCCATGACGGTGGCGGAACTCACGGCGTGCGGAAAACCGGCCATCCTCATTCCGCTGCCGTCCGCCATATACGACCACCAGACGCGGAACGCCAAGGTGATGGAAGCAGCCGGGGCCGCCGTGGTACTCCCGCAATCTGTGCTCACAGGCCCCCTGTTGGTCCGCACGGTGGCGAGCATTCTCAGGGATCCGGAACGATTGCGGGTGATGAGCGAGGCCAGTCTATCTCTGCGGCGAATCGATGCGGCCGAGGTAATCGTCCGCGAATGCTACGCACTCATAGGGGGGCATCATGATGTTAACCGGTCTGTCGGAGCGGCAGGAGTCTAATGGTATTGGGCAACGCGGACAGGGATCACCGTCGTATCCACCGGTTGGTGGAGTAAGGCGCGCGCCGATGTTTCGCAAGACGCAACAGATTCACTTAGTCGGAATCGGGGGATCGGGGATGAGCGGTATTGCCGAGGTGCTGTTGACAATGGGCTACAAAGTGACGGGCTCGGACCTGCAGGCCTCTGATACGACGCGGAGATTGGAAGAACTCGGCGGGCGCATCTTTGTCGGCCATCAGGAATCGAATGTGGGGGAGGCTCAGGTGGTAGTCATCTCCTCCGCCGTGTCGGCTCAGAACCCCGAGGTCGTGGCGGCCAAGGCGAAGCAGATTCCCGTGATTCCTCGGGCCGAGATGTTAGCGGAGCTGATGCGACTGAAATTCGGGGTCGCCATTGCCGGCGCTCATGGAAAAACCACGACGACGTCGATGGTGGCCAATGTGCTGGCGCAGGGTGGGTTGGATCCGACGATGGTGATCGGGGGCAAAGTGAATGCGCTGGGGAGTCATGCCCGCCTTGGTCGAGGCGATCTCCTCGTGGCGGAAGCCGATGAGAGCGACGGGTCGTTTCTCCGTCTATCTCCGACCATTGTCGCGGTCACGAATCTCGATCGGGAACATCTCGATCACTACGGCAGCATGGAGCGCATCAACGAGTGCTTTCTCGAGTTTATCAATAAGGTGCCGTTCTATGGGTTGGCCGTGTTGTGTGCCGACGATGATCGGCTCAGGGCGCTCTTCCCGAACATCGTGAAGCGCTATCAGACCTACGGGCTCAGTGAGCGTGAGGGTGTCATACCGGACTTCTTTGCGACAGAGATCAACTTGAACCAATGGGGCGCCGAGTTTCGGGCGCAGTACCGTGGGCGCAATTTGGGCCCGTTTCGCCTGGCGGTGCCCGGCCGGCACAATGTCTCCAACGCGCTCGTGGCGATTGCGATCGGCATCGAATTGGATGTGCCGGTGGACCTCATCAGAAAAGCTCTGGCGGCCTATACCGGGGTAGAGCGCCGCTTTCATCTGCGAGGGGAAGCCAAGGGGATCATGGTCGTGGACGATTATGGGCATCATCCAACTGAGATCAAGGCCACCCTGGCTGCAGCGAGACAAGGTTGGGGGGACCGGCGGCTGGTGGTGCTGTTTCAGCCGCATCGCTATACCAGGACGCGAGATTTGCTGGAGGATTTTGCGAAGGCGTTCGACCAATCGGACCTGCTGTTCTTGACGGAAATCTATGCGGCTGGCGAGCAGCCGATTCCCGGGGTGTCCGGAAGCAAGTTGGCCGACATTATTCGTGTGGCCGGCCATCCGTCTGTGACCTTTGTGGAACAGAAGGACACATTGGTGGATCAGGTGCTGCCCCATCTGAAATCGGGGGATCTCGTCATCACATTAGGGGCGGGGGATATTTGGAAGACGGGGCTTGGACTCTTGGCCCGATTGATCCCCACCGCATGATGCAATGAAGCAAGGAGGTCGGCGTGTCTCGACAGCGGCGAGAAGGCGTGCGCGATTCACGCAGGCAGATGTGCGGGCTGCAGTGGCAGGCCTTCGGGGATCCGTGTCTTTCCAGGCTCCGTTGCGAGAGTACACCTCGTTCAAGATCGGAGGGCCGGCGGATGTCGTGGTTGAACCGGATGATATTGAGGATGTCTGTCTGGTGGTCCAGCAGGCGCGCGCACGCAAGATTCCGTTGTTCGTCCTGGGCGGGACGAATCTGCTCATCCGGGATGGGGGTATCCGCGGCATCGTGGTCAGCCTGGTGCGGTTGCGGGCGATCAAAGAAGCACTGGGGTCCGTTCTCTATGCCGAAGGAGGAGTCGGGATGCCGACGTTGATCGGGTACGCCATCCGCCACTCCCTCGCGGGACTGGAATGGGCGGCGGGAATTCCCGGGACTGTAGCTGGTTGTGTGGTGATGAATGCTGGGACGAAGCTCGGGGAAATGAAGGATTCGGTCAAGGCCGTTCGCATGGTGAACATGAAAGGCCGGGTCGTGGACGTGGAAGCAGCCCATGTGAGGTTCGAGTATCGACGGGCCTTGCTGCCACGCGGCATCGTCGTCGGGGTGTGGGTTCAGCTGAAGCAAGGGGTCCGATCTGAAATTGAGCGAGTGGTCAAGGACTACCTCCACTATCGACGGGACACGCAGCCGCTCGCGATGCCGAGCGCGGGCTGTGTGTTCAAGAATCCTCCGAACGGTTCTGCAGGCCGATTGATCGAGGAGGCCGGCCTCAAGGGTGCGCGCGTCGGCGATGCGGAAGTATCAACGAAGCATGCCAACTTCATGGTGAATCGGGGGCAGGCACGTGCGGCGGACGTGATGGCGCTGATTGGGAAGGTCCGTAGCGCTATTCGCCGTCAGGCGGGTGTGCGGTTAGAGCTTGAACTCAAAATCGTAGGAAAGCCGTAGCGGTATGAGCGAGCCTCGTCCGACAGAGCGACCCATTCTGACCCGCGCCCGCATCGGGGTGCTGATGGGCGGGCAATCGGCCGAGCGCGATGTGTCGCTCCGGACGGGCGCCGCGGTCCATCGGTCGCTGGTCCGTCGCGGCTACAACGCGGTGACCATCGATGTCGGACCGACGCTCTCTCAGGATTTGCACGACCAGAAGATCGATCTGGTGTTTCTCGCGTTGCACGGACCAGGTGGTGAAGATGGTGTGATTCAAGGATTCCTGGAAACCCTGGGAATTCCCTACACCGGATCCGGCATCCAGTCCAGTGCGATCGGCATGCATAAAGTCGCCGCGAAAGCTCTCTTGGTCTCAGCGCGCATTCCTGTGCCGGCAGGCGCAGTCGTGAAGCGCGGGGAGAAGGTCTCACGCGCCACCGTGATGCGGGCGGCGAAATTGCGCTGGCCCGTCGTGGTGAAGCCTGCGTCGCAAGGATCTACGATCGGCGTCACGATCGTGCGGAAGCCGGTGCAATGGCGTGACGCCCTGGCCTTGGCCCATCGCTACGACGTGGATGCGATGGTCGAGGCCTACATTCCGGGACATGAGGTTACGGTGTCGATCATTGGGAGGCACCATTCTTCTCCATTGGTGCTCCCTGCCGTGGAAATTGTTGCGCCGGGCGGCTTTTACGATTTTGCGGCGAAGTATGAAAAGGGGAACACGCAGTATCTCTGTCCTGCGCCCTTGACCGCGGCGGTGACCCTGCAGATTCGGACGTTGGCGCTGCGCACCTATGAGGTGCTGGGTTGTGAAGGTGCGGCCCGGGTCGATTTCCGTATCACCCCGCGTGGCCGTCCTGTTGTGTTGGAGATTAATACGGCGCCTGGCATGACCGAAACGAGTTTGCTGCCGATGGCGGCGGCGCGGGCCGGGATTGACTATGACGAGCTGACCGAACGGATTCTCGAGTCCGCCCTCGTTCGCGCAGCCCGCCTCGACCGTCCGTCAGGGGAAGGGAGCATGCCATGAAGGTGATTTTGCGGAAGCGAGAAGTGCCTGCAATCGGCCCTCGGCTGAACCAATGGAAGGGCGCGCGTGCCAGTCAGGTCTCGGATCAGCGGCAACAGGCGCGTCGGGAGAGACTCGTCTCGCGAGGGCGACGTGCGCTGCGCGTGGGGCAATGGATCGTCGGTCTTGCGGCGTTGGCTTGGGGGCTGACCATGGTCACGCGAGAGATGGGGCCGGTTTTGCAGGGCTGGCTGGAAATCCGAGAGGTAGAGGTTGAGGGTATTCACCACGTGACGAAGCCGGAAGTATTGGAGCGGCTCGTCTTGAATCCCGGCATGGGGCTCCATCAAGTCAGCACAGCGTTTCTTGCCGAGCGAGTGCGGACGCATGCCTGGATCAAGGAGGCGACGGTCGAACGCAGGCCGCCACATCTGCTGCATGTCACCGTATTGGAACGCACGCCGGCCGCCATTATTCGGATGGGCGCAGACCATTGGTTGAGCGATGAAGGCGGATACCTCCTTGCCAAGTTAGGTAGGCAGGATGACCAGACGCTGCCATTGCTGACCGGGCTGGATCGTCAGGCCCTTCAGCGCGGCGAGCCACGTGTCTGCAACGCGGTTCAGTCTGGGGTCGTGCTGGCCAAGCTCATCGCCATTACCCTCGACGGTCGGGTTGAAATCGATCTTGCGAATCCCTCGAAAGTGGTGGCGTCAGCCAATGGGGTGCGATTCCAGTTTGGTGACGATTCCCTGGTTGATCAGTGGGAGCGGTTCCTGAAAGTGAAACCGTCATTCAAGACTGCCTCATCCGATGGTCGGAAGCGCGAGGTGAGCGAAATCGATCTGCGTTACGACAACCGTGTCATTGTGCGGGAAGGGGTGTGAGGACTGTGCCGAAGCGTGATCAGATTCTTGTGGGGTTGGACATCGGGACCACGAAGATCTGCGCCATAGTTTCGGAAGTCACTGATGAGGGGGCCCTCAACATCATCGGGGTCGGATCCAGCCCGTCGCGAGGGCTCCGCAAAGGCGTCGTGGTTGATATAGAGAGTACCGTGGAATCGATCAAGAAGGCGGTTGAAGAAGCCGAGCTGATGGCGGCGGTTCAGATCAATTCCGTCTATACCGGCATCGCCGGCAGCCATATCTCAGCGGAGAACTGCAAGGGGGTCGTGGCGCTCAAAAAGGCAGAAGTCACGCGGGAAGACATCCAACGTGCGATCGAGAGCGCGCGGACTCTGGCGGTCATCCCCCATGAACGACGGATTCTTCATGTGCTGCCTCGTGAATTCATGGTGGACGGGCAAGAGGGGGTTCGGGAGCCGTTGGGTCTGTCCGGAAACCGTCTCGAAGTCAATGTGCATGTGATTACCGGCGCCGTGACCTCAGCGCAGAACATCATCAAATGTGTGAATCGCGCGGGGCTCGATGTCGTGGATATCGTGCTGCAGCCCTTGGCTTCCAGTGAGGCCGTCCTCAGCCAGGAAGAGCGCGACTTGGGGGTCGTCATGGTCGATCTCGGTGGTGGGACGACCGACCTCGCGATTTTCCTCGACGGGAGTATTCGGCACTCCGCGGTCTTGCCGATCGGCGGGCAGAACCTGACGAAGGATCTCGCCATCGGGTTGCTGACCTCTCAGACCGAAGCCGAGAAGATCA
>JBGPVY010000286.1:0-3401 GCA_041491905.1 Nitrospiraceae bacterium
GACCTTCTCCTCAAGGCCGAGCGCAAAGAGCATCTCGGTGACGTTCGGCGCCATTGACACCACGCGGCTGGGTGCCTTCGCAAGAAAGAGTTTTCTCCCCAACGCGTCCACGAAGGTCCGTGGCGTAATGTTTGCCATAAATGGCATGCCGGTCAAAATGCCCTGTTGTCGTCGCTTCATATTCGACATCTCATCGTCAGGAGCGGCCGGCGCCGACCACATCGCAAGCAGCACGCCTGCTCCGAGCAAGAATCCAACCCATCGACTTGTACGCAATACGCCGGAGCCCAAATAAAAAATCCCCAAGGCCTTACAAAGACCCTGAGGATTGCACCCGCAACTCATCCTCGCCAATTCCCCAGGCCACGAGGGAACGTCGGTCAACTCTCCCGGCAGGTCTTCTGGCTCATGGTTCACCCTACTCCCCGCGCCTTCCCATCTTAGAAGCGATCAGCTCGCAGCTTTCAGCGATCAGCTTCTGGCTGAATGCTGACCGCTGATGGCTGAAGGCTTCCCCAGACAGTGGCTTCCACGGGTTTCGTCCCCATTTACAGCGGCGGGACCGCGAGGGACTTGCACCCTCTTCCCTTACCCAGGAGTCACAATGTGGAGGGCACTCTAGGAGACCAGGAAGAAGGTTGTCAAGTTCATTAATGTCCGTCGTGCCCCCCCCTGCTCATGCTCTGAAAGGTGCGCTTTCATACCCATCGGCAAACAGAGCGAAAGACCGAGGCTTTTCAGGTCACCTCCCGGTATAGGCTTTGCTCACCTTTATGGTAGATGGCTCTCGCGAATAGGATAGGATTTCACATGAATTGCGGGCCTACCATGCTGCGTTTACTTACGTATCTATGAAGCACCTGATCATTAGCATCGCCATTCTCTGGGTCTTCTTCCAGATATCGAGTTTCATCTGGTCTTCAAATGGACAACCTCCCAGCGCTACATTTACCCGACTCCTAGAGCCGCCGCCGCACCGTCTCACCAACCCCTATGAGAATGGTTACTACTATCTTCTCGGCTTTGCTGCAGATGCTTCTGTCGATCCAGCCAAGGTGGGTTATGAAATGTGGCTGGAAACCACTGCCGCTCCAGGCGCTCGTGAATTCAATTACGACAAGCCGGGTCGCTCGGAACTACAGATTCAGCTCCCCATGGAACAGATCCTTCCTTCCTGGAACTCTGAGAACCCGTTGAGTGAGTTCCGGAATATACATGCACAGCTTCAGACTGTGGCCGGTCGCGACCACACCTTATTGGCACGGTACGAGCGCTGGCTCACGATGCCGTTCGAAGATATGGGATTCGGACACCAAGGCACGCCCCGTTTTCCGGAAATATTCGTTGCACACCGCCTCTATATTGCTGGCGGATTTTCTCGCCAGACAGCCCTGGGCATGCAACGACTGAAGAAGGATATTGGCACGTGGCGGTGCGTACTTCGAGACGCGACGACCATCGCCACCAAAGTCATGGCGCAAATCTTGATCACCGACGATCTCCGACTGCTCTCGACTTTGTTGTCGAAGCCCGCCGTCAACAAGACCGTGTTGGCGATGACTCCCAACATTGCCCCTCCACTCACTGCAGCAGAATCATCGCTCCGCTGGCCGCTCCAACATCAATTCACACTCGGCGCCCATGGCGATCACACAAGTGAACTCATCACGGAGGAACAGACTGAGTCCCTCAATACACACAAACAATGGTTGGCAAGCACTGCTCGTCTTCCCGAACAGGCCTTTCGCCAGATCGCACATCCTCACGGGCGCTCGTTCCTTGGAATCCCGCTACAGACGCGAGAGACCTGGGAAATGTACGCCACCTACTACGACGCAATGATCCATGTGGCAGAAGCAGGACAGAGCCGCTTGCCAAAGCTTCACGAGCTTGCAGGTGCCACAGGCCGAGGCATCGTGGAGAATCTCGTCATCCCAAACCCCTTCGAACCGGACTGGGATCCCTTCCACTATCAACTGAGGGAAACCGATGCCAGGTTGCGACTCGCCTCGCTGCAGGTCGTCTTGCGGCGCCCGAGCGCAGAGACCACCGTGCCAAATCGACTCGCTCAAGTCGGCTCGTCCTATTACGATCCCTTTAGTGGATTACCAATGTTGTGGAGCCCTACGCAACAGAAGATCTATAGCGTGGGGAAAGACCGGTACGACGATGGGGGCGACGCGGGTTTCGATATCAGCGTGCCCGCTATTGTCTCCCTCGCACCCGGGCCTAAAGAATCGCAGACAGCTGCTCCAACCCACCGAACTAACCGCCGCTAGCTCATCCCTGCAGCAGGACAGCCGAGCGAGACTCGCGGGACGGGCGAGACGAGATGGGAATCCAATCTATCCACGTCGCGCCTTTCTCACATGTCTCGCCCTTCACGCGCCACGGTTTGTGGCGCTGGCGGACTTTTTCAGCATCCTGTTAGCCCCGATAGCGCAGCTTGAGCATAAGGATCGCCCCTGTCAACAGCAACGTGACGGCATTGGTCAGAATGATCGGCCAGGAATGGAGGACCAATCCATACAGAAACCAGAGGCTCACGCCGGTTGAGAATATGGCCAGCATGCCCAGCGATACATCACCCGCGGACTTCGAGGTCCACGTCTTTTGCAGCTGGGGCCAGAAGGCACAGGTGGTTAACATCCCTGCCGCAAACCCCAATAGATCGATTCCCGTCATCGTATGTTACCCTTCCGCAGGACTTAGGCTCCCATGTTTAGCCCATCAATCCTGCTTGTGAAGACTAATGGCCCTATGGTACATTTCACCGTTCGAAATTCTATATCGATTCGACTAGCAGGATCCGGAAAAGCTCTGTGGGCACGCCGGAGTTTCACTGTTCTGCACGTCTGGGACAACAGGAGTACACCACGCAGGATGCTCAAAAAGGCTGTCCAGCAAGGCCGCAGCGGGAGGGTAGGCTGAGATCGAGGTCAAGGGTTAGAGAGCTGACTTTCTTTATCTCAACCTGAGCCTGAGCCTTAACCTTCCAGAAAGCTGGAGGACTTTTTCAGCATCCTGCTAGATGAAGGAGTGCACCCGTGGCATATACATGCGATCTCTGCAGCAAACGTCGCCAATCCGGCCATAACGTCAGTCACGCCAATAACAAGACCAAGCGGGTCTTCAAGCCCAACCTACAACCAGTCCGGGCACTAATCGACGGTCGGCCAAAACGTATTCGGGTCTGCACACGCTGCTTGCGTAGTGGCAAAGTCCAAAAAGCCGTTTAGCGTAATTTCTCCCCAGCCTTCTACGGGGCCTGGCTCGTCCCCGAAATACAAAAAGGACTTGGAAGCGCATGCCTCTCAAGTCCTCCAGCGCTTACGTGTGACGTTTCACGCCTCACGTTTCACGTCTTATTTGGAGCGGGCGATGGGATTTGAACCACACTC
>JBGPVY010000102.1:0-9238 GCA_041491905.1 Nitrospiraceae bacterium
ACTAGATGAACAAAACAAACCAGATGAACCAGATCGACCTGTCTCGCGAGCTCGTTCTCTGAGCGCAGCGCATTATAGCGGGGGCCGGTAGAAAAGTAGAAAGCACGGTTTACGCTGCAAAACAGGGTGTTGTATGATACGCGGCGCTATTGAATTGGGGGAACCATCATGGCTGCAAATTCTGGCTTTCCATTGTCTCTCGATGTGAAAGGGTACCCGGTGCTTGTACTCGGGGGAGACGAGGAGGCCGCGGAAAAGACCCAGCGGTTGTTGGAGGCCGGGGCGAAAGTGACTGTCGTGGCGCCGACGTTACACGCCATACTAAAAGATTTGGCCGCGTCGGCAAAAGTCGTACATCGTGGGCGCCATTTTCGCGATACCGATTTGGAAAGTGCGATTCTGGTACTGAATATGGTTCGCGGTGACCGGGAATTTTCCCGAGCACTGTTCGCGAAGGCGCGTGAGAAGAAGATCGTATTGTGGTCGGTCGACCAGCCGGAGGCCTCAACGGCCACGATGCCGGCGGTGGTGGCTTGCGGCCATTTGCGTGTGGCCATCAGCACGAGCGGGGTCGCCCCGGCCTTGTCAGGCTTCATGAAGGAAGATATGGAGAAAATATTCGGCGAGGAGTTTGCTGCTTTTGTTGACTGGCTTGGCCAACTCCGGGAGCAAACCAAGGCGAATGAACCGGACTTCGAAAAACACCGGGCGTTGTTGCGTGAGGCGTTGGACGGATTTCGCTTGTTGGGCAAGGTCCAGTATCCGAAGGTTTGGCTGAATGAGCAGGCCGCGAAAGCGTCAGGGGCTAAAGACGTAAAACGTGAGACGTGAATCGTTAAGCAGAGAGCAGAGAGAGGAGTACTATGGTTCTGCTGGAATTCAGTATGTCGCCATTGGGCAAGGGAGAGAGCGTCGGCAAGTATGTAGCGCGTTCACTCGATATTATTGATAAGAGCGGAATGGACTACCGGCTGAACCCGATGGGGACGGTGCTCGAAGGGGAGTGGGATGAAGTATTTGCCGTCGTCAAAAAGTGCTATGAGCGGATGAGAAAAGATTGCGGCCGCATTTCCTGCACGATCAAAGTCGACTATCGGAAAGGCCACGCAGGACGGTTACAGAGCAAGGTCGCGAAGGTCGAGAAAATACTCATGCGATCGATCAAGCATTAATGCACGTCGCTGCGACCCGTCGGTCTTCTTTTCTGTCGGCAGGCTGCGGAAGAAATATTTTGATGTGTAAGAACATCGATGGGCGGCACGTGTGGCACAACAGGAGAGCATTCCTGCAGGATGCTCAAAAAGGCCAGACTTCTCACCCGCCCAACCCTGGCGCGCCGAGACGCGCCTTATCCCAAGCAAGGCCGCAGCGAGTGAAGGTCCGAGGAGGTACATACCGCACTTCGTGTGGGCCGTTCGCCCCTAGAATAGTTCTTGGCGAACGGAAAAGCGCCTACAGTGATTCCGACCTCCGAAAATCTTCTTTGGTACGTTGAGGATCTGAACGATGCGAGAACGCTGCTGGCCGACTTTTTCAGCATCCTGCTAGAGGGACTTGGGCGGTGTCCTGCCAAGACCAGTTGGGGTGGTGCTATTCGTTGTGTCCCTTCAGAGCCGACCCACTTATCCGCATCGTGATGACTCACGCATGATACGCAGCATGATCGAAGATGCAGCGAGTTCCCCTCACGCGGGGATACAGCTATGGCCAAAGGACCGCACGATTCTTGAGCGGGAGGTCATGGAATTCCGTCCGTTCGGATTGGACGAGCAGGGACACGCAATCAGAGATCTGAGCGGGATGAGTATCAGGGCTGTCGTCGTCTACCTCGAGAAGTCGCTGGCTCGTGAGCGGGGAGCTTCAGCCGGGAGTCAAGCGGTAGAGGACCTTTGCCATCTATTGAATCAGCGCATCAAAGATCCAGTCTATCATGTGACGCCGGAATTTCTGAAGAATGCGTGGAACAGCTACACGTATGAGTTCACGGCCTATTTGTATGAGTTCTGCGAGCGCATGTCCGGCGATCCTCGATTTGTGTTTCGGGGTGGGATGGAGAAGGCGTCTTCTATCATGCAGGTGCTTGCCCGGCCGTTTTCACTGGCAGAGATTTACGGCAAGTTTCCCTACTTCGGGAACAAGTTCGCGTCCGGTTCGGTCGAATTTCGAGTTGTCGAGGTGACGCCGACCTCCGCGACCCTGGCAATGAAGTTTTCCGGCCCTACCCTTCGTCAGTTTGGCCCGTATCGAAGACGGTGCGCGCAGCTGATGTGTCAGGCTGCTCAAGGCATTATTGCGGCGGTGCCGTTTCGCGTCCATGGCCTGCCGCCGGCCACTCTGACGGATCTATCCTGTATCGCGAATGACGACGAGTGGTGCCAATGGGCCATTCGATGGCAAGGCGAGGGACAGGGCACATGGCGCCACAGGGTCTGGCAGATAGTGGCCGGACCGGGGAAGGACCGGTCGTCGCAGGTTCGACCATACGTAATCCATTCGCACGAATCGGCTGAGGATACTCCGTCCAGAGGGAGTGCCGGCGACCGAGGGGTGGAGGTGGCGCCATTCCATGCAGCGGCAGGCACCACACCATCGCAGCGGCATGTGACGTGGTCGTTCTGCGGTGCGCTAGCTGGCCTGACTCTGGCCGTGGGGCTCCGCGTGATGAACCCCTCGGCAAGCTTGGGCGAAATCATTCTTCTCGGATTGGTGCCGGTGCTTGTCGCATGGATGCTGATCAATCGCCAACTTCGTCTAGAGAGCCAGCAACGCGAGGCGTTGATTCAGGAGCAGATTACGTTCATAGAGTCACGGCATGAGGATTTGCGAGAAGCGTATTTGGGGCAGGAGCAGACGCGAGTCGAACTGCGCCGAAAAGTGGCCCAGCTGACGGCCCTCCATCGAGCCGGATTGCTGTTCAGTTCGACACTGGATCGAGAGGCTCTAATGCGGAAAGTGTTGGAGGCTCTGACCAGTGATCTGCAGTACGATCGGGCGATGATCTCGTTCTACGATCCGGTCCGCCGGGTCGTCATGGATGCGCGGATGCTCGGCGTTTCGCCTGAGATCCAGGCGTTTGCGCGCGGGCGTGAGATTCCCGTCACCGATCCCATGAGCCCGGAAGGCATCGTGCTGCTACAGGGCCAGCCATTGTTGGTTGGGGATGTGCAGGCGGTGTGGGATCGCATGCATCCGTTGAACCAGCAGCTCGCCCTGCTGACGCAGACCAAGGCGTGGATCGCCGTCCCGTTGAAAATCAAAGACCGGATTCTGGGAAGCCTAACGGTGGATCGGATACAGGCGCACAGTCTGACTCAGGACGATCTTGAGTTAATGATGACGGTCGCCCATCAAGTTGCGATCGCACTGGACAACGCCTCCGCGTATGAACAGATTGAAGACCTGAACGTAGGACTCGAAGTCAAAGTGCGTGAACGCACGGCTGAGCTGGAGCAGGCGGATTGCTTGCGGTCTCAATTCCTCTCGCATGTCTCGCACGAGCTCAAGACGCCGTTGACCTCGATCAAGGGGTTCTTGCAGAACCTGCTCGATGAATTGACAGGGCCGCTCAATGAGAAACAGCAGCGCTATTTGTCACGGATGTTGGACAATTCCAACCGGTTGATCCGTATGATCGAGGACTTGTTGGATCGTACGAGGATTCAATCCGGGAGGTTGGATCTTGTTCCCGGCGAGATCGACCTGGGGCATTGTGTGGCGGATGCGGTCGAGCAATTGCGCCTGTTGGCCCAGGCCAAACAGCAGACATTGGAGGCGGTCGCTCCTCCTGTCCCACTGATGGTCTGGGCGGATCGCGATCGCCTGATCCAGATCGTCACGAATTTGCTCCAGAATGCGGTGAAGTTTACCCCGGAGGACGGCAGCATTATGGTGACGGTGAGGCAAGAGACCCAGACGCTCGCCGGGGTTTCTGTGCGCGATACCGGGCCGGGTATTCCGCCAGAGTTCCTTGAGCAGGTATTCGATCCATTCTTTCGAGTCAAGCAGGCCCGGAGTGGAGTGAAGGGGCTGGGCTTGGGATTGTCGATCGTGCGGAGGTTGGTGGAGCTCCAAGGTGGGACGATCGTCGCGCGGAGTAAACCGGGACAGGGCGCAGAGCTGTCCTTCACGATTCCGTTGCTTCCCACGATAGCAATGCCGCGTGGCAGTGCATCAGCTGAAGCACCCCGTATCCTGGTTGTCGATGATGATCCGGATATTCGCCAACTCTTACAGGATCGGTTGCGGGCCAAGGGGTATCGTGTCCAGTCGGCGGCTGACGGAGTCCGAGCGCTGGAAGCGGTGCGGGCCGAGACGTTCGAGGGGATGATTCTGGACATTGGCATTCCTTCTCTGGGCGGGATGGACGTGCTTCGGCAAATTCGAGTATGGGATCAGCAGATCCCGATCGTGATAGTCACGGCGTCAGGCGCCAAAGAGTTGGCGGTTCGCGCGATCGGCATGGGTGCGCAGGCCTATATGCTGAAGCCGTTTGATGTCGACGAACTGCAACGGGTTGCAGATTATTGGTTTCGTCCTGTTGAGCGACCGTCATCGGAGTCTGCGGGGGAGTCGCGCAGGCCCGGATGAGTGAGATGAGGAGGTGTAAGACCACAAGTGTCTGGGGCAGGTGTTGGCGCAGGACTGGATCGGTTCGTCGGATGTGGGTGCCGTGGATGTGTATGATAGGGCTGTGCGTGGGGTGTTTACCTGGGATGGCCTCAGCACAGGTGCCCCGTATTCAAGGGCAGGGAGCCGCCGCATCCGCGATGAGCAATGCCTTTGCAGCCCAAGCCGACGACCCCTCGGCTCTGCACTATAACCCGGCAGGGATGACGCAGTTGCAGGGGCTTCAGTTCATGGCAGGGGCACTGATTGTCGGAGGGTCAACAGACTTCACCAGTCCGACGGGGGTGACAGCAAATGGCGATCGAAACGGGACTGTGGCGTGGCCCCCTCCCGGTCATACATACATCACGGCGAACTTGAAGGATCTTGGGTTGACGGCTCTGGGTGACCTTTCTGCAGGAATTGGCCTGACTGTGCCGTTCGGCTCGCTGACTCGCTGGCCGAACGATGGGCCGTTCAGGACGGCCACGACCTTCAGCACGCTGCCGCTTCTGGATATCAAGCCTACCCTTGCCTACAAAGTGACGGAGAACCTCTCTCTAGGGTTGGGCGCGGATATCTATACATTCACCGGACTCGTCGGCGAAGGTCATGCCGAGAGACAGTCGGTGTGGCCAGAGGGCCTCGGGATTCCAGCCGGATCGAAGGTGGAGTTGTCTGGCAAGGACACTGCGGCTGGTTTCAATGCCAGCCTGTTGTATACAGCATTGCGCAATGCGGATGGGAAGCCGCTGGCAAACATCGGTATCGTCTACCGCAGTCAAGCGACCTTGCACCTGAGCGGAGCATTATCGGCTAATGGGGCCAAAGTATCTGATGCCAAAGCCACGCTGGTCTTACCGCAAGTCATTACGGGGGCGATCGCGATCTGGCCTGTTCGGACGAGTGAACGGGAATGGAAATTGGAGATGGACGTCGACTACGTGGGGTGGAAGTCTGTTCGGAATCTCGATGTCACGTTAGGAAGCGGTGTGACGATCGCGCAGCCGCAGAACTGGCGTAGTACCTATGCGGTGATGCTCGGAACCGAATACAAGTGGCTGGCGCTTGAATCGCTCCCGAACTGGGAGGTGGCGCTGCGGTGCGGCTATACCAACCAGCAGACACAAATGCCTGATTTGACCTTTGATCCCGGGATTCCTTCTTCGGATCTCCATGTCGTGGGGGGAGGGGTTGGATTGTTGTGCAAGGAGCAGGGATCGTTTCTGGGCCTGATGCGATGTGGAGACCTCGGCGTGGGCTCGCTGAAACCCAAAGCGATCGGAGTCGATCTCTCGTTTCAAGCGGCGCTCTACGAGGACCGTACGGTGCTCGGCAATCGCAACCCGACCGTCGATGGAACCTACAGGACCACACTGTATAATGGTAGTCTGTCGATTCGAATGGTTTACTAGCAGAACGCTGAAAAAGTCCGCCAGCAGCGTTCTCGCATCGCTCAGAGGCTCAACGTACCGAAGCGTACGCCTCGCCTCTTCGCTCGCTGCGGCCTTGCTGGACGGCCTTTTTGAGCATCCTGCGGGATTGTTCTTCTGTGGTCCCACACGTACGAAGCATTGAGACCCTAATGCGGCGGCTGAGTTTTTCCGCAGACTACTAGCGGATAGGTGAGATGGGCAAGTCGTGCGTCAGGCTGGTTCGTACAGGCGTGGAACGCGGGAGCCTATCCCGCAGAGGACTTCATAAGGGATCGTGCCGATCCAGTCGGCCACTTCATCAGCCCAGATCGATTCCCCTCCCTGTTGCCCAATCAGCGTGACGATCTCACCCACTTGTACCGGTGCGAGGTCGGTGATATCCACCATAATCATATCCATGCACACCAGACCGACGATCGGGGCGCGGCGTCCCTGAATCAAGACCGATCCACGATGGGAGAGCCGCCGACTATAGCCGTCGGCATAGCCGATCGGCAGCACCGCGATACGCGTCGGTCGTTTCGCGACAAATGTCCCGTTGTAGCTGACCGTTCCCCCTCGTGGAATTCTTCGCAGTTGGACGATCGTGGTTCGCAATGAGAGGACGGGTCTGAGATCAGGAGCGGGGATTATGGCGGGCAAAGTGTGGTACCCGTAGAGCATGATGCCAGGGCGCACGAGTGAAAAGTGCGCTTCGGGAAACCTGACGATGGCGGCACTGTTTGCCGTGTGCACCAACGGCAGGGTGAGACCATGTTGTCGGGTCTGTTCCAGCGTGGCACGAAATACGCCAAGTTGTCGTTCCGTGAAGGCACTGTCTGCTCCGTCTGCATCGGCAAGGTGGGTCATCATGCCCTCGACCTGGAGGGGACTTCGCAAGATAGGGTTGTCGAGGAGGGAGAGCAGCTCTTCCGGAGAAAACCCCAGCCGCCCCATCCCAGTTTCGACCTTGAGGTGAATCGGGTAGGGGGCCGGATGTGAGCGAGCGACCTTGGCCAAGGTGGGAAGGATGCGCCCATCGCTGACGACCGGGGTCAGCTGGTGAGCGACCAGGTCGGACACCTGTTCCTCAAAGAGCGCCCCCAGGACTACGATAGACGCTGAGAGACCGGCTTGGCGGAGTGCGATACCTTCGTCGAGCGAGGCCACGGCAAACCGCCAGATGCCCTGGCGAGCAAGCGCCTGAGCAGTCTCCACAGCTCCATGCCCGTACGCATTGGCTTTGACGACCGCCATGAGTTCACAGCCGGGAGACAGGTAATGCTTGATGCGAGAGAGATTATGGGCAAGTGCCGCGAGGTTGACGGTGGCGTAGGTGGGTAGCAAGGTCGAAATTGAGGTCACACTTCCATAATTTCTTGTTCTTTTTTCTTTACCACGTCGTCGATTTTTTGAATGTACTGGTCGGTAAGTTTCTGGGTGTCGGCTTCGGACTTTCGCAGCTCGTCTTCAGTTAACTTGACATCCTTTTGCAATTTCTTCAACTCTTCGTTGGCATCTCGACGAAACCCGCGTACCACGATTTTCGTATCTTCGCCGTGTTTTTTGCAGATCTTGCTGAGTTCTTTGCGCCGTTCTTCGGTGAGCGGCGGAAGGGGAACGCGAATGATTTTTCCGTCGTTGGACGGTGTGATGCCGAGGCCCGATCCCGCCAGGGCTTTTTCGATTTCCTTGATGAGGGTTGACTCCCACGGCTGGATCGTGATGAGGCGGGCCTCCGGGGTCGAAATATTGGCCACCTGCTTCAGCGGGGTCATCGTGCCATAATAGTCGACCCGAACGCCGTCGAAGAGAGCGACCGACGCGCGCCCTGTCCGTAGGCCGGCCAAATCGCGCTTGAGATGCTCCAGTGCGGACTCCATCTTTTCCGTGACCTTTTGGCGAATGGCGGCAGGGTTGGACATGAGAGACTCCCTAGAAAGTTAGCGATGATCGGCCGTGACAATGGTTCCGATCGCTTCGCCCGTGGCAACGCGTTTGAAGTTGCCTTGTTCCGTCAGGTTGAACACGATGAGCGGAAGGTTGTTATCCATGCAGAGGCTGATGGCCGTGGCATCCATCACTTTCAAATTCTGATTCAAAATCGAGAGAAAGGAGATCGCCTGATATTTCTTGGCCGAGGGGTTCTTCACTGGATCGGCGTCGTAGATGCCGTCGACCTTGGTCCCTTTCATGATGACTTGGGCCCCGATCTCCATCGCCCTGAGTGCCGCCGCGGTATCGGTAGAGAAGTAGGGATTCCCTGTGCCGCCGGCAAAGATGACCACGCGTTTTTTCTCAAGATGGCGAATGGCTCGTCGGCGGATATACCCCTCTGCCAGCTGGCGCATCTCGATCGCGGACTGGACCCGCGTCATAATGCCGGTGCGCTCGAGCACGTTTTGCAGGGCCAAGGCATTGAGCACGGTCGCGAGCATCCCCATGTAGTCGGCGGAGGCGCGTTCCATGCCGGACGCGCTGGCGGCAATACCGCGGAAAATATTGCCGCCGCCGATGACCACGGCGACTTCGATGTCGAGAGCCACGACGGAGGCGATTTCTGAGGCGAGGCCATCAAGGATGGAGGGTTGGATGCCGTAACCCTGCTCACCGGCCAACATCTCTCCGCTCACTTTGAGGAGGATGCGCCGATAGGTGGCAGAGTTCATGCTTCGCCTAATTGGTACCGGATGAAGCGGCGGATGTTCATGTTCTCGCCAATTTTGGCAATCTTCAGTGCGAGGAGGTCCTTAATTGTGACGGCGGGGTCCTTGACGAAGGACTGCTCGATCAGACAGCTCTCCTGGAAGAACTTTTCCAACTTACCTTCGACGATCTTCGGCCATGCGGCCGTGGGCTTTCCCATTTCTTTGGCCTGTCCCTCATAAATCGATCGTTCTTTCTCGATGAGCGAGGCGGGAATATCCTCCCGTTTGACGTAGGAGGGTTTACCGGCAGCGATCTGGAGGGCCAGGTCGTTGACAAACGACTTAAACTCTTCGTTCCGGGCAACGAAGTCGGTTTCACAGTTGACTTCGATGAGCACACCGATTTTTCCGCCCATGTGGATATAGGCATGTACGAGGCCTTGGTTGGTCTCGCGGCCTGATTTTTTGAGTGCAGCGGCCAAACCTTTCTGGCGCAGGTAATCGATGGCTTTCTCAATATCGTCGCTATTCTCGGTGAGCGCTTTCTGGCAATCGAGGATGCCGGCACCG
>JBGPVY010000323.1:0-2860 GCA_041491905.1 Nitrospiraceae bacterium
CGGCGGTATCTCTTCACCGATACCGCCGGTATTCGTCGGCGCGGAAAGATCGACCGGGGGATCGAAGGCTATAGCGTGGTCCGATCGCACTTGGCCATCGGCCGGTCCGACCTCGGGATCTTGTTACTCGATGCCACAGAAGGCGTGACCGAGCAGGACACCAAGATCTCCGGGATCATCATCAAGCAAGGACGGGCCTGCTTCCTCCTGGTAAATAAATGGGACCTCCGGGAAGGCGATAGCCAGGCCCGGCAGGAGGTCGAACAGGAACTTCGGCGGCGCTTTCCCTTCCTGACCTGGGCGCCGGTCCTCTTTGCATCCGCGGCCAACCCCGATTCACTGGGCCAGCTCCTTCCTACCATTGATCGGGTATTCGCGGCTTTTTCAAAACGGATCCCAACCGGAGCACTGAACAAGTTTCTCCAGGAAATCCTCGCCACCCACCCCCTACCGGTGCGGAAAGGCAAACCGACGAAGATCACCAAGTCTGCCTTCATGACCCAGGTCGCGACACAACCACCGGTCTTTGCGTTGTTTGTCGGCCACCCGGACAATATCACGCCCGCCTATCTCCGCTTTCTCGAGAACCAACTCCGCAAGGAGTATGGATTCGAGGGAACCCCGATTCGCATGCTGGTTCGGAAGAAATAGTTAGCCCGCATTATTCACGAAGACTTCTACTGCAACCGCCGATACGCCGCTGCGACAAGCCTGACGGCGGGCGGGCTCGCCGCTCAGTCAGTCAACATACTGTGTCAAGTATGCTTCCTTCCTTCTCGGCTCCGCGCGTCCGTCTCGCTTGGCGTCTCAGCGGTTTCGTCGCGAACTCTCGTGGATAATGCGGGCTGGTTCAATTTCCGCCACCATGACACCGTCTTTGTGCACAACCTGGCTCTAGGCGTCACGTTGTGATCGATATTCGCAGGATAGTCGCGTTTCCTGCATCCCTGCCATGGGTGCAACTCTTGCACAGTCCGGAGAGCATTTCCCCGAAAGGACATGCGTGCCACGATCATCTCCGCAGAACCAAGCCAATTCCCCGCAGAATGATGTCCCAGGATCACCCCTTTTCTCTTCCCCCAACCCGGGCATGATTGTATTTTCCTCATCCGCTCGCATCCTGCACATGAATGGACCAGCCCGTGCACTGATGGCGTTATTCGGTAGGTCCCATGAGCTCTGGCCGCAGATGGCGCCCGAATCCATGCCCTCCATCCTCACGGAGTTCTGTTTTGACGTGCTGGCACAACTCCAACGTCGAATCCAGGCGCAGGACTGGGCACAATTCGAAATGCGTCGCATCTGCCACATGGTCACCCCGTCCCTCTTGCTCACAGGGTTCGGTGTGCCGAACTCGATCAACCATGAGCTCCGGGTCATCCTGACCCTCAACCCCCTGCCTTCCACTCCTTGCGCAGCCGCTGATTCACAACATCTCCACCCTCCGGCCAACGTACACGTTCCCGTCAGTGGCGCAATTTCGTAAGGGCATCGCCTTCCGAGTCATTGTCGTAGCGGCTTTCGCCTTGACTCCTCGTAGGCATCATGTTATTCGCTCAAGCTAATGATGCATTCCGCACACACTGAGACGCATCCCCCTGCGGTTCGCGACAATCTGCACCCCCCCCAGATGCGCGATTCCTCTCTTCGCAGGTTGCAGCGAGGTGCGATCGAGACCCTCTGCGCCGGGGTGATCGTCGTCACCCTCCTCGGCCCCGTCCGTGCCGAGGAACCACCTGGGCCAGACGGAATGCTCTCGCTCCCATCTGCTGAAATCCCTGCTCCAACATCTGCCGCCGTTGATCCAGTCACGATTGATCCCTTCATAGAGTTACGGGGATCGGTGTGGCGGACCAAGGCCGGAATCGTCTTTCTCAAGACCCCGATCGGACTGCTGACTCTCACTTCCAAAACAACGTTGAAGGATCTCAAAGCCTCGCAGGAAGTACGCTTTTGGGTGCATGAGCGCCATTCCGTCGTCGAGATCCGAAAGAGGGCCGACGGATCGTTAGTCCATCGCTACCTCAGCGGGCCAATGACGTCCGGGACCGATGAGCCGAGAACATTACGCTGGTGGGGGCCTGACGGTGACCAGACTGTCCATGTCGGCACACAGGAAGAACGCCTCAAAAACTATCGCGAGGGAGATCCGCTGACCGTCGAAGTCGATGAAACGAATACCATCACCGGAGTGCATGATTTACAGTACGACCTGCAGGTCAGCCAAACCCCACCGGCCGGCGCCGACGTGCAGCTCCTCCTCTCGGGAACCGTGTCCAAGCTCAAATCCAGCTTTGTCTTTGTCCGCACCCCCGTCGGCCTGGTCATGCTCAACTCGAAGATCGGAATCCCTCGTGTGAAGGTGGGGCAACCGTTGACGTTGCACATCGACCATGAGCATGTGACCGTCACGTTTCCATCCACCGAGGCACCAACTCCCCGACGCAGTGCCTCACCAATCCCCTAACCAACATCCATACATATAGCGGCCCTGACCGAGCAGGATGCTCAAAAAGTCCTCCAGCAAGGCCGCAGCGAGCGAAGAGGCGAGTCGTACTCCGTATCGTACGTCGAACCCTCTGAGCGAAGCGAGAACGAAGCTGGTGGGCTGTTGCAGCATCCTGCCAGGGTTGCTTGACAGGCCTCAGCCAAGCCCCTTAGACTTTGTCCCAGCCATGCGCGCCCCTGCTCCCAAAACACCTTCCCAACGCCCAGCCATGCAAGAGCCTGACGAATTTGATAGGCTGTATCGAGACCATGTCGATCTGATTTATCGGTACGCATACCGCCTGTGCGGCGAAACGGAGTCGGCAAAGGATCTCGTTCAAGAAACCTTTCTCAATGCCTACCGAGGACTCAA
>JBGPVY010000176.1:0-6610 GCA_041491905.1 Nitrospiraceae bacterium
CCGCAACGAATGACCACGGGCCAGACCCAGGCTCAAGGTTTCACGTTCTTCGGCACTCAGGTGGCTATAGGATCTCGTTCGCATGGCAACACCGTAGCCCATTAGGGCTTGAAGTGTTGCACTTGGAGTTAGAACTCAAGAATGATAATCTGTAAAACTTGCGGGAGACATTGGGTGTCATCGGACCTTGAAGGGAAAGGAAAACCTGATAAAGAATCACCTAATTGTCTTAAATGTACCGGTAAGATGAATATTTCTGGGGCTGGATGGGTAAGTTGGAAATGTGCAAACTGTGGTTATACTAGTGGTCTGGAATATTGTTCAGAGTGTAGATTCCCAAGGGATCCGACAGACCCAAGAAATTTAATGGGAATATGAAATAAACTATGATGAAAAACGAGGAGATATGGGGGTCGTTGCTTGACTTCGCACCTGGTCTGCCCGGCTACAACCTCCCCTCAGTGGCGTAGTTCACTTCGGCCCGTCGCTTGGGTGATGATCGGTCCTTTGACTAAGTTCATAAGTTCGTTTACTTTACGACCATGATCAAGCTGAACATTCACGAAGCAAAAACGCATCTCTCTAAGTACTTGGCGAAGCTCAAGGCAGGGGACCGCATTCTGTTGTGCAAACGTAATCGGCCGGTCACAGAAATCACGCCGCTGCCAGAAGTCCCGGTTCGTCCCCGCCCTATCGGCTTAGCCAAAGGGCGATTTACCGTTCCGCGTTCCTTCTTCGAGCCCCTTCCGGAAGAACTGCTTCGTGCGTTTGAAGGCACCCACGGGTGAAGTAAAGAAACAGGAGGGTCGTTGCTTGACCTTGCACCTGGCCTGCCCAGCTACGATCTCCCTCGGAATGGCGGCGTCGTAGTTCGGCCGGTCGCCCTCGCGGTTTCAAAGATTCAACGAGTCGTGTACTGGACGTGTGGAAACTCTGCCCGCCTTGCGGGACGTGCAGAAAGATGGTACCGTGCCGCTATGACTCAGCTGGCCAAGAAACTCGATAAAAAACTCGCAACTTGGCGGCCTGAGGTCGCTGCTCAAGTGGAGCAGATCGTCACCGACGTGATCGAGTTGGCCGACACCGACGCACTGGACCTGCTGCCCTCACGGGCCGTCGTGCAAGAAGTCCTCGATGCCCTCGATGAACGCCAAGCCGGGTGACATCTGGCTGGCCGACCTTGGGTTGGCAGCCAAAACAAGACCTGTTCTCATCATCTCCCGTCACGACCCAGAAGCTCCCCGCGCACTCCTCATCTATGTTCCACTAACCACCCAACACCGTGGCAGTCGCTATGAAGTCTACGCGGCCCGCCGCTGAGCCAGAGCGTTAGCTTGCCTGGCCGATCGAATCCTTCCTTGATTGACAGAGGTCTCCGTTTGGTATAATTTTTATACCGTGATGAGTTTCGAGTTTGATACCTCGAAGAGCAAGGCCAACTTTGAAAAACATGGAATTAATTTTGTGGAGGCGCAACAACTGTGGGAAGACGAGGACCGGCTCGAAATCCCAGCGAGAACAGAAGACGAACCTCGGTATGTTCTCATTGCGGCCCTCGGTCGGAAACTATGGTCGGCCTTTTTTACCTATCGGAAGGAACGCATTCGGTTGATTTCAGTCCGAAGAGCCAGAAAGGAAGAGAGGGAACTGTACTATGAAAGCGAAGAATCTCGGAAAGATGTTTGATGAGAAGAAGGACATTACTTCTCATCTTGCCCTCTCGAACGCCCGCCGTCCGGGGCATGAACAGAGACGCGTGAATGTCGATTTTCCCAGTTGGATCATCGAGTCACTGGATGCTCAGGCGAGCCGCCTTGGAGTGACGAGGCAATCGGTTATCAAGCTTTGGATCGCCGAGAGACTGAAGGAAGAAATGAAGAAGGCAAGCTAAGCACCCGCTGTAGCGAACTCTGACGGGCGATGGGGGTCGCTTAGCTTGGGCGTTAGGCGGCAGGTTACTCTGACACTCTCGGCGCGCCGGAGTCTGGCGGGTGAGAACAGCGACTATTTCAGCATCCTGCTAGTTGGGTAGACGATGTGGGGACAATTCGCATGAACGCCGATGACCAGATTCTGAGAGCGTATGCCGCCATCACCTCGATTCGGGCTAATGTTCCGGAGCGCCACGAGGTGGAAGAGAGATGGGTCAACGAGTTCAACGCTGCGATCGAGAAACTTGAGAAGTCGCTGGGCATTGATCTGCAGGAATTCAAAGTTCCGCGGGACGCGCTCAAACGATTTGTCGCTTCGTGCAACAGCATGACGAGTGACGTGACATATCTCGAAGGTCTGTGGTGCGAGCGGGCCATTCTGATGCAGAAGCTTGACTCGGTACTTGTGTACTTCACGGGCTTGCAAGACCGAGAAGACAATAAGATTGGTTTTCATCCATTTAAATAGGGGTAGTGAAAACTGGGGACGTTGCTTGACCTCCTACTTGGCCAGCCTTCTATCGACCTGAGCAAGTAAGACGTAGCCCGCACTATTCATGAACGTTTCTGCTCCAATCGCGAATTCGCCGCTGCGACAAGCCTGGACGCGGTGGCCCGGCGTCCAGGCAGGCGGGCTCGCCGCTCCGCGCGCCTGTCTCGCGTGGCGACTGCGCGATTTCGCAACGAACCGTCATGAATAATGCGGGCCAGGACGTTCTGACTTCTCCTCTTCCTCCCTCTCCACCAGGCGGGAAGCCGACCGATCTTTCGCTGCTTCTTAGCACCTACCCAGAACAATCACTGTAACCCTGTTCCGCCTCATTCATTTTTGACGCGAGGGGGGAGCGGGTTCGGCGCCCGTTATCGGAGAGGCGGGGACCCACCGAGGCGTGACCGAAGTGGAAAGCCGGAACTGACCAAGGCACCGGACGAAAGAATAGGAGGGTTCAGATACCTCCTCCCCCTACCCCCAAAGAGCCGTCCACGTGCGCTTCTTGTCGCTTGGTTCCTGGAATGACACCTGTGCTGGTCTCACTACGCCCGTCGAGCGAGGGCCTTCCCAGGGCGCGCGTTCCGGGAGCAAGGGATCAGCCCCGGGTGTCGTTCCACTCCCCCCTCCTTCGTTTCATTGACAGCTCACAATCCGATCCTTGAGAATGCTCCCATGGCTGGGAAGATCATCATCGAACGGCTGGAGTTTCAGGGGCGCTGCGGCGTGACTCCGGAGGAGCGACGACGGCCTCAGCCGTTGGCGGTGGACCTGGAACTGGAGTGCCAGACTGAATCGGCGGCGACTTCGGATGACATCCACCACACGGTCGACTATGCGCAAGTGGCAGATCGGGCTATCGAGATCGGCGCGACGCAGGATTGCGCGCTGCTGGAAACATTCGCGGAGCGGCTCCTCACCATGCTCTTTGCGGAATTTCCCATCGAACGGGCCAAGATTTGGCTGCGGAAGCTTGCGCCTCCGATGGAGCATGTGACCGGCTCGGTGGGCGTGCAACTCGAACGATCACGCCTGGCTCACCAGATTCAGGATGCGGGGCCAACTCCGGCTCGGTTTCTGACTCAACAACTCCATCGCTTACCGAAAGGCAAGGCGCTCGACGTCGCGGCCGGGTCTGGACGCAACGCGCTCTATCTCGCCTCGCACGGCTTTCAAGTCGATGCGATAGACCGCGATGAACAGGCCATGGCCCAGCTCGCTGGCACGGCGAAACAACGGAACCTCCCAAATCTCAGTGTCCGGACGGTGGACCTCGAACGAACCGTAGATGAACGGCTGGAATTTCCGAAGCAGGAATATGACGTGATCGTCGTGTTCTTCTATCTTCATCGCGCACTATTTCCCGCGCTCATCGAATCGCTGAAGCCGAACGGGGTCTTGATCTACGAAACTTTCACCATCGACAACTACTTGCGCCATCGCCATCCGCGACGATGGGAATTTTGCCTCGCGCACAATGAATTGCTCCGGCTCACGTCAAATCTCCGCGTGCTGTCCTACGACGAAGGCGAACACGACGGCAGCCATGGACCCGGTTCTGTCTTCACCGCGCAACTCGTCGCCCAGCAAGCGGGCCCCAGCAGCCTGCCGCACGAGTCGACATGAGTCGCATCGATCTCCATCTCCATACGACCCACTCCGATGGAAGCCTCTCGCCGGATGAGGTGTTACGGCTCGCCCACAAAGCAAGGGTCACCGCGCTGGCCATTACGGACCACGACATTGTGTCCGGCATTCCCGAAGCCATAGCAGCCGGGGCTGAGCTGGGAATTGAAATCATTCCCGGCGTGGAAATCAGCTCCTGCTTTGGCAATAGTGAGCTCCATATCCTTGGCTATTGCATACACTGGCAAGACCCGGAGCTGAATCAACGCTTGGCCGCCTTGCGCGAGAGTCGGCATAGCCGCAACCCGCAGATCATCGAACGGCTGCGCTCATTGGGGCTGGACGTGACCTACGAAGAAGTGCGGGCTCTGGCCGGCACGGATTCGGTCGGTCGACCGCATATTGCGCGGCTCTTGATGGACAAGAAATATGTCACGTCCGCCAAAGACGCCTTTGACCGATATCTGGCAGAGGGGCGCCCGGCCTACGTGGCGCGTGAACTGCCCCAGCCGGCGGATGCCATTGCCTGGATCAGAGCCGCAGGCGGCGTGGCCGTGCTGGCCCATCCTACCTGGGCCAAGGTGTCCGGAGAAGGGCTGAACACACTCCTGACGACATTGAAAGCCGAAGGCCTCGGCGGCATCGAAGTCCACTACAGTACCCACACGAAGCGACAGACGACGGAGTATCTCGACCTGGCCAAGCGGCTGAACGTACTGGTGACCGGTGGAAGCGATTTCCACGGCATCACCAAGCCGGACATCGAAGTTGGTACGGGCCGGGGTGATTTGAAAGTTCCGGAGAGGCTGCTTGAGCCGCTCAAGAAAGCCGCCCTCTTCGTTGGTCATTCGTAACTCGTATCTCGTCGTTCGACTGAAGAAAAGAGCTTATGGCGTATAGCCAATAGCGTATGGTCCGGAATGAAGCGGGATGTCTTTGCTCCGGCTATAAGCCATTAGCCATACGCTCTTATCCCCAACAAGATACGCTTCACGGGCGTCGAGAGTACCCCTGCTCATTATCCCCCAATTCGTTGACTCTCCCATCCCATCCGCTACACTTTGAGACAGTCACGGACATCCGCAAAGATTCCTATGTCGAAATCCTGGACTTGGATCGCTCCCTATACCTTTGCCATCTTGGTCATGCTCCTGGCCGGCCCCCTGCTGAGCAGCCTGACATTGGTCCAATCTGTCTCGACCCCGTATCTGCAGCTCAGTGGGCCTCACGCCATTCGATTGGTTGCAAACCTCCTCGCGCTTGCCATCCTCTGGGTCTTCGCCTTCGCTGCCTCTCAGAAAATCCCAGACAACGGCCGCGGTTCAAGTTTTCTCCGCAACCTCGTCCTTCCGCTCACGACCCTTGTCGTCATACTCTTCGCCAACAAAACCTTCAGAACCGTAGGCCTGCCAGTGATCGAACAGGTGGGCTCCTCTCGATTCGCCTCGGGCTATGCAATCGGCCTCGTCGGTTCCAGTCTCTGGCTCACGGCAGCCTGGATCCTTAACCGGAGTTTGCTACGCGAAGCCTTCGCTCCCCCCAGACAGACACGGCGCCAAGAGGCGCAGGCGCTCTCCGAGGATGAGGACGCAGGACAAGAAGAAGAGGCAGAGGCTCCGTCAGAACCAACAAGTACAGCCGCCACGTCAACGATCAATGGCTACACACCAGGCATGCTTGGGCGCTACAAGGTGTTGAAAGAACTCGGACGCGGAGCAATGGGACTTGTCTACCTGGGAAAGGATCCAACGATCCAGCGTTTCGTGGCCATCAAGACCATGCGACTCGATCACATCGACCACGACGACATGCTACAAGAGGTCAAGGCACGGTTTTTCCGCGAAGCAGAATCCACCGGCCGTCTCTCCCACCCCAACATCGTGACTATCTATGACGCAGGAGAAGAAGACGATTTAGGGTACATCGCGATGGAACTCATCGAGGGAACCCCCCTAAAACAGTGGGCACGGAAACCCAACTTGATGCCGGTCAACGAGGTCCTCCTGACTGTGGCTACCGTCGCAGACGCCCTGGACTATGCCCATCAACAAGGCGTCGTCCATCGCGACATCAAGCCGGCTAACATCATGCTCACGAAGGATCGCGTCGTGAAAGTCATGGATTTCGGTATTGCGAAGATGGCCTCGAGCAGCAAGTCACATTCGAATATTGTGGTGGGCACGCCGACGTACATGTCACCGGAACAAATCGCGGGCAAGAAAGTGGATGGTCGGTCGGACATCTTTTCACTCGGCGTCGTGCTGTTCGAGCTCCTCACGGGACAGCTGCCGTTCACCGCCGACAACTTGTCGGCCGTGCTGTTCAGCATCGCTCATCATCCGCATCCCTCCATTCAGACCCTGAGGCCGGATCTTCCCCCGATGGTGCAGGAGATCGTAGATCGCGCGTTACAGAAAGAGTTGCCTCACCGCTATCGGCGCGCGGAAGAATTTGCGGACGAGCTCCGTGCCTGTCTGCAGAGTCTCGCGGCGTAAGGGAGGTGTCGTCTGGCCCTCGAACGATTGCATAGCGCCAAATCCGATACCGGCCTTAAACGGCCCCA
>JBGPVY010000118.1:0-8337 GCA_041491905.1 Nitrospiraceae bacterium
GTCAGCGACGGCAATCGGGTCGATCCCTGCAAAGGGTTCGTCGAGCAACATGAATGACGGGCTCGTCGCGAGTGCCCTGGTAATTTCCAGCCGCCGACGTTCCCCACCCGACAACGCATACGCCATGCTCGTTCGAATATGGCAAAGGTCCAGTTCCTTGAGCAGGGCATCGACCCGGTCGCAACGCTCTGCCCGAGAGTAGTCCAGCATCTCAAGAATTGCCAGAATATTGTCTTCAACCGACAAGCGTCGAAACACAGATGATTCTTGCGGAAGATACCCAATTCCTTTCCGCGCGCGTCTGTACATTGGCAGATCCGTGATCACCTCTTCACCGAGCGAGATCGCCCCTTCATCAGGCTGGCACAGCCCAACGATCATGTCGAAAATGGTGGTCTTCCCAGCCCCATTGGGCCCCAGTAAACCCACGACTTCCCCGGCGCGGACTTCGATCGAGACGCCTTTCACGACCTTGCGCGCGCGAAAACTTTTCACCAATCCCATCGCGCGTAAACCCATACCTTCTGTTCTGTTCACCGGGGAGCCAGTCGACGGCGCATTCCCCTGAACCGCCTCGATCACTTGGCCGCTCCCCCATCCGGCTCGATCCGCACATGCGAGCCTCCTTCCACCACACTCCGATCCTCTGCCAAAAACATCGTGATTTGTTTACCGCTGACCCTTGTTCCCTTATCCCAGGCCACCGGTTCACCCGTCAGGACAATCTTATCCCCATCCTGGTAGTAGATAGCTTTTTCGCATGTCGCACTCCCTGAATCCTTCTCGATTTTCACTCGTCCGGTCGCCTCAATCCTGGTGACCGAACGATTCGACACAGCCGGCACAGCATCAGGCCCTTTTGAAGGCGCGGCGCCCTTGACGGCATCATACCCTTTCTGGTTATCGCTCGCGGGTGGGTCTTGCGCGCGAAATAGCACCACCATGTGATCGGAATAGACGACCAATGACCCGCGAGTCAGTACAACCTCCCCCTCAAACACCGCTTGGTTATCCTGATTTTTTACGGTCATCTTCTTGGCCGTAATGGTCGTGCTGACCGCTTGATCAACACCACCTTTGGGAAAGGCCGCGTCAGCCGATTCGCTCAATGAAGCTATTCCAAGCGGGAACAAATTAAGAAGCAGGAGCCAAATCAACATGTACGTCCTCAAGTACTTCAAATTCTTCGCGGTCCATATGTCCCAACAACCCACGCCCCGTCACTTCTAACCCATGCCCAACGATACGGACGGGATCTTGCGTGCGTATCTCTCTCGTCTGATCAGTCCAAGCCAGATGGTTGGTATAGATCACGTACCCACTCTCGGTGTGAATCACAAGTGGCTCTGATCGGTTCACGAGAACAAAATTCTTCGTCTCCGTATTCAATGTTCCTTCATCTCCGGTCACCGTCAATTCCTTTCCCTGCTGGCCGAATAGTGTGACTGCGACGACTTGGAGCATCGCCTGCTTGTCCCGTTCAAAGAGCCGAGCCTCTTGCGCTTGCACCTGCCATTGAACCGTATCGCCCTTCGTTTGGGTGAACGTAAACTGGGAGATCGTGGCATCAGCTCTGTCCATGGAGCCGGGCGCCGCCGCCGTCGGGGTGGAAACCATTGTCGAGTTGGTCACGAGCAGGTATGCGAGGAAACAGGCCAACACCACACTGAGCGCTAACAAACCTCCCCGTACCCAGCGTTGCCACACGTTGTCCCTGCTTCCTTTTACGTAGCATGAAGGAGACTGGCACGATAGTAGCATGCACTCAAAACCAAGTAAACTTATGCCAGAACCCCGGCATGGTCTACTCAGTAGAGATGGAGTGAATGGGATGGGAGAATTGTCGAAACGATACCGCGACGTCGCACCCGCGACTAGATCCCATCAACAGGAGACCTAGTCGGCAGCGGGACTCGCGGGAGCTGATGCATTAGGTATTTGTTTCTTTGCGGGCGCAGTATCCGGCCGCGTGACGAGTTCGATTGCGACTAGCTTCGCGGCATCGCCGACCCGCCGTCTCGTCTTCACCATCCTCGTATAGCCACCGGAACGGTTTTTAAATCGAACCGCCACGTCGCTGAATAATTTTGAGACGATGTCCTTGCTTCGGATAAACGCGAGAGCTTGCCGCCGATCCGGCAATGTCCCCGCCTTGCCAAGCGTAATCATCCGATCCGTGAACCCTCGAATTTCCTTCGCCTTGGCCTCAGTCGTCTCAATGCGCTCATGTTCGAGCAGCGAGGTCACGAGACTTCGGAACAGGGCCCACCGATGTTTGGTCTGTCGTCCGAGCTGTCTACCTTTTTTTCGATGACGCACGGGTTTCCTCTTATTTCGTTACTCGCTCTTCGAACTACCGCTGTTCTGTTGCACTGCATCCAGCTTCACACCGAGACCCAGGCCCATTTCCGTCAAGATTTCTTTAATTTCATTGAGCGATTTCTTACCGAAATTCTTTGTCCTCAGCATCTCCCCCTCGGTCTTCTGGACTAAGTCGGCGATGGTCTTGATGTTCGCATTCTTCAAGCAGTTTGCGGCACGAACCGACAGCTCCAACTCGTTCACGCTACGGAACAGATGCTTATTGACCTCACGTTGCGCCTCATCGCTTCCAAGATCAGCACGCCCTTCGACTCGTTCATCGGGATTGATAAAAATATCAACGTGATCACGCAGAATGCCGGCCGCCGTGGACAAGGCATCACGAGGCGAGATGGTCCCATCCGTCCAGATTTCCAAGGTCAGCTTATCATAATCGGTCATGCGACCGACGCGGGCATTCTCCACATGAAAGTTCACGCGTTTGATGGGTGAAAACACCGAATCGATCGCGATCACACCAATCGGCAGCCCCTCTTCCTTATTTCGCTCGGCAGGCACGTAGCCCCGCCCATGCTTCACCGTCATTTCCATATCGAACGAGGCATCCTTGTCCAACGTCGCAATATGGAGATTCGGGGTCAGGATGGTCACGTCTGCATCATGAATAATGTCAGACCCCTTCGCTTCACCAGGTCCCTTCTTCTTGAGACGGAGCGTCTTCGGCCTATCGGTATGTACGGCAAGCCGCAGTCCTTTGACGTTCAAAATAATGGAGGTCACATCCTCCGTGATACCAGGAATCGTGGAGAACTCGTGCAAGACCCCTTCGATCTTCACCGTAGTCACTGCCGCACCCGTCAGCGACGACAACAGCACACGCCGTAACGCGTTACCGACCGTGGTCCCAAACCCACGTTCATAGGCCTCTGTCGTAAATCTGCCGAACGTTTGGGAATGCGTATCTTTGTCGACTTCTACCCGCATTGGGATCTGAAAGTCTTTCATCGCTTTAATCATGACTCCCCCTTCATCTCATCGAGTAGCCAGCCACTGAACGGCACTAGTTCGCCACAGAGACCGACGTCCCTCCCAATTCTGCATCTACCTGGAATACAACTCCACCACCATCTGCTCATTCACCGGTAGCGAAATCTGGTCTTTGGACGGTAACGCTCGTACCACGCCCTTAAAGGCCGTCTTTTCCAGCTCCAACCACTCTGGAACGCCTCGCCCATCAACAGACTCTAAGGCAGCCTGGATTGAGATCAATTTGCGACTTCGCTCCCGAACGCTGATGATATCGCCCGCCTTGACCTGCGCACCGGGCACATTGATTTTTCGACCATTCATGGTCAGATGCCCGTGGCTCACCAGCTGCCTGGCTTCTTTTCGCGAGGCGCCGAACCCTAATCGGTAGGCCACATTGTCCAACCGGCATTCCAGCAACCGCAAGAGCACCTCGCCGGTAATACCAGACTGGCGTTCCGCACGCTCAAACACGCCACGGAACTGGCACTCCATCAGACCGTAAATTCTGCGCAGCTTCTGCTTTTCTCTGAGCTGCGTGCTATACTCTGAATTTCTCGGACGCTTTTGCCCATGCTGTCCCGGAGGATAGCTCCGCCGCTCGATGGCGCACTTCTCTGTCATACAGCGCGAGCCTTTCAGAAACAACTTCTCACCCTCTCGCCGACACAACCGACAGACGGGACCGCGATACTTTGCCACTGCTCTACCTCCGGTTACCGGACATCACCACGTGGGTGTGTCCAACAATTCTCGTGTCTACGACTCTCCCGACATATGCCACTCGCAGGATGCTGTACAAGTCCGCCAGCGCCACAGACCGTGGCGCGTTAAACGCGAGACATTCGAGATAGGCGTGATCCGAAGTTCGGGGTTCGAAGTTCCGAAAACCTCGGACCTCGGACCCTCCCCCGTCTTGCCCGTCCCGCTTGGCCATCCTGCGCGATGTGCTCCTGTTGTCCTAGACGTGCGGACCATTGAATTTCCAACGTGCCATAATAGTTTTCCGCAGCCTGCTAGACGCGACGCCGCTTCGGTGGACGGCATCCGTTGTGCGGAATCGGGGTAACATCACGAATCATATGAATCCGCAATCCAGCGGCCTGCAGAGATCGAATCGCCGATTCGCGACCGGACCCAGGCCCATTCACATAGACATCCACTGTGCGCATTCCGCTCTCCATCGCCTTGCGCGCAGCAGCCTCGCCAGCCCGCTGAGCCGCGAAGGGCGTGCTCTTACGAGAGCCCTTGAAGCCTTGATTCCCTGAGCTTGCCCACACAATCGTGTTGCCGCTCAGGTCGGTGATGGTGACGATCGTGTTATTGAAGGAGGCCTGGACATGGGCCACCCCGCTCTGCACGATCCGGCGCTCTTTCTTCTTCCCTTTTTTGATGCTCATACAGGCTCCCTACTCAAGTCACGGTCACGCACTACGCCGGACGCGCGGGCGGTTTCGGTTTGCTTCCCACACCGGAGCGACGGCCTTTTCTCGTCCGCGCATTCGTCTTGGTCCGCTGGCCTCGGACCGGCAACCCTTTCCGATGGCGCAGACCACGGTACGTGCCACTATCGATCAATCGCTTGATGTTCATCGAGAAGGTTTTTCTCAGATCGCCTTCGACCTGATAGCCATCCTGAATAATTTCTCGAATCTTGACGATATGCTCTTCGCTCAAGTCCTTGACGCGAATTGACCCGTCGATCCCGGCCTTGCCCAGGATAGAGAGTGCGGACGCCCGCCCAATCCCATAGACGTAGGTCAGGCCGATGTCCACCCGCTTATCCCTCGGCAAATCCACTCCAGAAATACGAGCCATAGTTCCTCCTACCCTTCCCCATCATACATACATCTCAGGATGTCCTGATTGGGCTCTAGTGCGCGCGTCCAGCGGGGCCTTCTGGAGGCCGCGCGCTGCGCGAGCAGGAGACCGATCAGGTCGTCCTGCGACCATCTCACCCTTGGCGCTGCTTGTGGCGCGGATTCTCGCAGAGGATTCGCACCACGCCCTTGCGCCGGACCACCTTACATTTGGCACAGATCGGCTTGACGGATGATCTCACTTTCATATCTATCTCACGCTCCTACTTAAACCGATAGGTGATCCGCCCGCGCGTCAGATCGTACGGCGATAGTTCCACGGTCACCTTATCTCCTGGAAGAATACGGATAAAGTGCATGCGCATTTTCCCGGAAATGTGTGCGAGAATCTTATGGCCATTGTCCAGCGACACACGGAACATCGCATTCGGTAACGTCTCGTTCACCGTGCCTTGAATTTCGATCACATCTTCTTTCGGCACGTACCTCTATCCCTTCTCCCCGAACTGCATGACCACGTCCCCAGCTCCTCAGAGCTGACTCAAAATACGAGGCGGTCCACTCGGCTCAATCACAATCGTATGTTCAAAATGCGCCGAGAGACTCCCGTCTACCGTCACCGCCGTCCATCGATCCTCAAGAACCTTGACGGCAGCGCCACCCATGTTGACCATCGGTTCGATCGCGAGGACCATCCCTGCCTGCAAACGGGGTCCCTGCCCAGGCTTCCCATAATTCGGCACTTGCGGCTCTTCATGCAACTGCCGGCCAATCCCATGGCCGACAAACTCCGTTACGACCGAGTAACCGGCAGACTCCACATGCCGCTGAACCGCATGCGAAATGTCTGACAGCCGATGACCCACCACCGCTTCCTTGATTCCGAGGTACATCGCCTCTTCGGTCACTTGAACCAAGCGGGCATTCCGTTCGGTCGTCTGCCCCACCGCAACCGTGACCGCCGAATCCCCGTAAAACCCGTCGACGATCGCCCCTAGGTCGAGCCCGATGATATCCCCCTCCTTCAGCACTCGCTTGGAGGGAATCCCGTGAACGACCTGGTCATTCACCGAGGCACAGAGCGTCTTTGGATAACTCCGATACCCCTTAAACGCGGGCCGCGCACCACGGGACCGAATCTCTTCCTCGGCTAAACGGTCCAGTTCATCGGTCGTGATGCCTGGCCGGACAGCCTTTTGCAATATCTGTAACGTCTCTGCCACCACTCTTGACGCCTGGGCCATCACCGCAATCTCGTCCGGCGTCTTGAGAATGATCATGTCACCCAGTACGGTGCCAGCTCCTGCGAGAGATGCTGAAAGACGACATCCACTGCGCCCGAACCATCCAGCGGGAGTACAAGCCCTCGCTCTTGGTAATAATGCGCAAGTGGGGCAGTTTGCTCGTCATATACTTTTAGGCGCATCTCGATCGCATCGCAACGGTCATCGCTGCGCTGCACGAGCGGCTCTCCGCATCGATCGCAAATCCCATCCACCTTGGGCGGCGCAAAGTCTATATGGAATGTCGCTTGGCATTTCGGGCAACTTCGGCGCCCGCTCAATCGCTTCACGACATCCTCACGCGAAACCTGGAAATTCACGACCCGGTCCAGCACGATCCCTTTGGCGGTCAACACCGTTCCCAATGCTTCCGCCTGCGGAACAGTCCTGGGAAATCCGTCCAGAACGAATCCATTGGCGCAGCTGGGATCAGCTAACTTCTCCCTCACCAGCCCAATCACCACGGCATCAGGCACCAGATTCCCCTGATCCATGTAGCGCTTCGCTTCGAGACCCAACGCAGTCTGATTGCGAACCGCTTCGCGGAGGAGATCACCGGTCGAAATCTTCGCCACCTGACACTGCGTTGCAATACGGTCAGCCTGAGTTCCCTTGCCTACTCCTGGTGCGCCGAGAAACACCACCCGCATGAATTCCCCTCACCCACTCCGTCCACGGAGGGGGGCCATGCCCTTACCGAGAAACCCTTCGTAATTCCGCATTAACATGTGGGACTCAATCTGCTGGGCCGTATCGAGACCGACACCGATCACGATCAGCAACGAGGTACCACCGAAATAGAACGGCACATTCAGTTTATAGATCAACAATTCAGGGATCACACAGACGATCGCGAGGTAAATCGATCCGGCAAACGTAATTCTCGTGAGTACCTTATAGATGTAGTCGGAAGTCCTGGTTCCAGGGCGAATCCCGGGAATGAATCCACCGTACTTCTTCATGTTGTCTGCCATGTCCACCGGGTTCAAGACCACGGCGGTATAAAAGAAACAGAAAAACAGAATAAGGCCAACGTACATCAGTGTATATAACAGCGACCCAGGCGCGAGTTGGGTGCCGAAGGCCTTCACCCAAGGCGTCTGGAAAAACCCGGCAATCGTCGCAGGAAACGCGATAATCGACGATGCAAAAATAGGCGGAATCACCCCCGCTGTATTGATCTTCAGTGGAATATGCGTGCTCTGCCCGCCAAACACTCGTCGTCCGATGACCCGCTTTGCGTACTGAACCGGCACTTTCCGTCGTCCGCTTTCCAAGAAGACGATGGCTGCCACCACCACGACCATGAGCAAGGCAAGGCCGACCAGCAAGAAAGCGTTGAGCTGACCGATCTCGAACAGCTTGTACGTCTGCGCGACGGCCGCGGGCAGACGCGCGACGATCCCCGCAAAAATAATCAAGGAAATACCGTTCCCGATGCCTCGCTCGGTAATCTGTTCACCGAGCCACATCAGGAAGCCCGTACCGGCCGTCAAGGTGATGACCGTCATCAGACGGAATCCCCACCCGCCGCTCATTACGAATGCGCCGTTATTCATTTGTTCGAGACCTACGGCAATCCCGAAGCCTTGAATTACCGCAATGCCGATTGTCCCGAACCGAGTGTACTGAATAATCTTTTTTCGACCGCGTTCCCCCTCTTTGGCCAACTTTGTGAGGTGCGGGACAGCCACGGTCAGCAGCTGAAGAATAATCGACGCGCTGATGTAGGGCATTATGCCCAGCGCCAAGATCGTCAACCGCGAGAGCGACCCGCCTGAAAAAATATCCAAAAACCCGAGCAGTGCGCCGCCTTGCTTTTGCAGAAAATCGGAGAGGGCGTCGCCGTTGATCCCAGGCGTGGGAATATGCGCCCCGATCCGATA
>JBGPVY010000257.1:0-3957 GCA_041491905.1 Nitrospiraceae bacterium
CGACGCGGCTCAGCGATTTCGCGACGAACCGTCATGAATAATGCGGGCTAGCCATGGGATCACGCCATCAAGCCAGGGAGCGCGCGCTCCAGATTCTGTTTCAGTACGACATTCACGGCAGGCCGGGCCTCTGGCTGGATGTGTTCTGGGAGAAGAACGAGGCCACGGATGAGGTGAAGGCCTTTGCCGAACGACTCGTGGACGGGGTGATGGAGAAGAAGAAAGATCTGGATGCCCTCATCGGGAAATACGCCACCAATTGGAAAATCAGTCGCATGCCGATTGTGGACCGTAATATCCTGCGCGCCGGCGTCTATGAACTGCTGTGGATGGATGACGTGCCGGCCAAGGTGACGGTGAACGAAGCCATCGAATTGGCGAAGAGTTTCGGCGACGACGACGCATCGAAGTTCGTGAACGGCATTCTGGATCAGGTCTTGAACAAGGAATTGACGCTGGCCGCCAAACGACGTGAGGCGTTAGGCGTGAAGGGTGTTGGAAGTAAGGAGTAAGGGGGAATGAACCGGCCTATCCACACTCAGGACTCAGGACTCAGGACTCAGGACTCAGGACCACTATGATCGATAGATATACCCGTCCCAAGATGAAAGCCATCTGGGAATTGAAACGCAAATACGAGATCTGGCTCGCAGTCGAGCTGGCCGCCTGCGCGGCGTTCGAACGAGCCGGACAGGTCCCGCGCGGCACCGCGGCCCGTATTGGGAAGAAAGCCAAGATTGATGTGAAGCGCATCGCCAGAATCGAGAAAGTGACGAAGCACGACGTGATCGCTTTTCTCGAATCGCTCATGGAATCGGTCGGCCCTGAGCATCGGTTCCTCCACATGGGGTTGACCTCGTCGGATATTGTGGACACCGCGTTGGCCGTGCAGATGACCGAGGCGCTCGACCTTATCCTCGACGATCTTGAAGAGCTGATCGCCGTTTTGAAGCGGCAGGCGCTGCGGTACAAGAACACGTTGATGGTCGGCCGTTCGCACGGCATTCATGGCGAACCGATCTCGTTTGGCTTCAAGCTGGCCATTTGGTACGAAGAAGCCTGCCGGCACCGAGAGCGGCTGACGCGTGTTCGGCAGGAGATCGCAGTCGGTACGCTCTCCGGTGCGATGGGCACGTTCGCGCATCAAGGGCCTGAAGTGGAAGAGTACGTTTGCGCCAAGCTGGGGCTCACGCCGGACCCTGTCTCCAGTCAAATCGTGCAGCGCGATCGTCATGCGGCCTATGCCTCGGCGTTGGCGCTGTTGGCTGCCAGCATCGAAAAGTTTGCGACCGAGATTCGCAATCTGCAACGGACCGAGGTGCTCGAAGCGGAAGAGTATTTTTCGGAAGGGCAGAAAGGGTCCTCGGCGATGCCGCACAAACGGAACCCGATCGCCTCGGAAAATCTCTGTGGGCTGGCGCGCGTCGTGCGGGGCAATAGTCTCGCGGCGCTAGAGAACGTCGCGCTGTGGCATGAGCGCGACATCAGCCATTCGTCCGTCGAGCGCGTGATCATGCCGGATAGCACGATTCTGATCGATTATATGCTGGCGCGGATCACCGACGTCATCAAGCATCTGGTGGTCTACCCCGCCAATATGAAACGCAACCTCGATCACACCGGGGGACTGGTCTATTCGCAACGGTTGCTGCTGCGGCTCATCGAAAAGGGTGCCCAGCGCAAGGAGTCGTACGAGGCCGTCCAGCGCAATGCCATGGCTTCCTGGAAAGGGGCGGGGGAACTACAAGAATTAGTCGGCAAAGATCCCTTCGTGGCGAAACATCTTACGGCAACGGAGATTCGATCCTGTTTCGATCCGAAGTATTATCTGCGCCATCTCGACAAAATTTACCGACGGGTTTTCGGATCGGAGGCGCGTAAACCAATAAAGGGAGGGAAGCGATGAGATCCTCTATTGCTATTCTCATGCGTCTTGTTGTGCTGGTGTTTGTCGGTCTGGTGATGGTGTCAGCCGTTGAGGCAGCCGATCGGGACAAGCTTCTGACCGAGCCGGGCGTCTACGGCACGTTTGCCGCCTTTAGTCTCGATGCGGACTGGGCGAAACAGGATCAGTCGGTGCGCATCGCGCAATTGACCACTCTGAAGGGAGTGGTCGAGCAGCATCGAGAAAAGTTGGCGATCGATATCTATCTTCTTCGCGGACTATCCGATCAGGCGGACGTGCTCTTTCGTATACACGCGACCGAGTTGCGCGAGACCCAACAGTTTCTCCTGGATCTTCAAGGCAGTCTTTTTGGTAAGCATCTCAATACGTCCGGTGTCATGCATGGTCTGACCAAGAAGGCAAACTATGTACCGGGATTTCCGGATCAAGTAAAGGCCGATCTTAAAGTCGCCAGCGAGCCGGGTCCGAAGCCCTATGCGATCGTGATCCCGATCCGTAAGAGTGCAGACTGGTGGGGGTTGGATCAGGACAAGCGCGCGGCCATGATGCAGGAACATACGGAAGCTACGGTGCCCTATCTCAAGACGGTCAAACGGAAGCTCTATCACTCCAGCGGACTCGATGATCTGGATTTCATCACCTATTTTGAAACGTCCAAGCTGGAGGATTTCCACAGCCTGGTTTTGGCTTTGGAGAAGGTGAAAGAGTTTCAGTATAACCGGCGGTTCGGTCATCCGACCTTGCTGGGGACTGTCAGATCCTTGGACGAAATCATCGAGGTGTTGGCTCAGTGAATGTGACCGGAGTTGAGGCATAACTATGGCAACAGGCGCGCTACTCTACGAAGGTAAGGCCAAGAAAGTCTTTGCGACCGACAAGCCGGATCAGGTCGTCCAGTACTTCAAGGACGATGCGACGGCGTTTAACGCGCTGAAGCGCGGGACCATTGTCGAGAAAGGCATCGTCAATAACAAAGTGTCCGAGCGGCTCTTTCGGTTGCTGGAACAGGCCGGTGTGCCGACGCATTTTGTCGAACGGCTGAGCGACCGGGAACTGCTCACGAAGAAGGTGACGATCGTGCCGGTCGAAGTGGTGGTCCGCAACGTCGTGGCAGGCAGTTTGGCTAAGCGGCTGGGGTTGAAAGAGGGTGATCCTATCGAGCCGGCCATCGTGGAGTGGTACTACAAGAACGATGCGTTGGGCGATCCGCTCATCGCCGATGAGCACATTCGGCTGCTCAAACTGGCGACGCCGGAGCAAATGGTGGAGATAAAGCGGCTCGCGCTACACGTGAATACGGTCCTCCGTCCGTTCTTCCGTGAACGGCAGATGATCCTCGTCGATTTCAAATTGGAATTTGGGATATACAACGGCCAGCTGATCCTGGCCGATGAGATTTCACCGGACACCTGCCGCTTTTGGGATCAGACGACGAAGGAGTCGATGGATAAGGATCGGTTTCGGAAGGATTTGGGGAAGGTTGAAGAGGCGTATCGGGAGGTATTGAAGAGAGTCTGTGGATGAGGGGGCGCAGGGGACGGTGGGGCCGTCCTCCTTGCTCGCGCAATGCGCGGTCGCAGAAAGATGAGTAGGGAGCGGCCAGACCATCCTTCTTGCTCGCAGAATGCGCACGGTGAGACAGTGCTCATTCGATGCGCGCAGTAAAGGATAATCTGGCCACTCCCTTGCGTGAGGATGCAGAACGAGTGGCAGAAGAGGAAGGCCCTCGCAGGGGTAAGGACGCGTCTTGGCGCGTCCAGGGCGGGCGGGTGAGAAGGTCGCGCAGTCGAGCCCGATCACCGCATCCCTCCAGTGAATTCTAGGGGCCTCCCTCACTAGAGAGGGAAAGAGAAGAGGTAAAGTAAAGATGTTTCTGCGGTTGTTCATGAATTATGGGTTGGTGGCGGCCATTTTTGTGGCCACGGCGTTGGTGGCCGTGCTGGCTTATCGCCTGGAAGGGTCACCCTGGCGCTGGCCGCTTGTGGCGCTTGTCTTGGGTGGGCTTGGGACGATCGCGGGGATTTTCTGGATTCGCAAGTATGTCGATGGTC
>JBGPVY010000047.1:0-15795 GCA_041491905.1 Nitrospiraceae bacterium
GCATGCCGCCTCCATCGCCCGTGCATCAGCATCTCGCGGAACCCAGATGGGGGTGCCCCACAGATAGAGACCTCGGGACCATGGGTACGGGACCATGAACCGATCCCAGCTCGCGAAGAGTTTTTTTTTGAGCAGCTAAAGGCCAGCGGCACAATCGGAAGCCCGGTCGCTTTCGCCAGCTGAACCACCCCGAGTTTCGCAACCTGGCGAGGCCCCTTGGGTCCATCGGGAGTCACCACAAGATCGGCACCGGATCGCCCAAGGCGGATCAGCTCCCGCAAGGCAAGCGCCCCACCCCTGGTGCTTGATCCGCGAACCGCCCGATGCCCGAATCGAGAGACGATGCGCGCGATGATCTCGCCATCCTGATGCCGGCTGATCAACACATTGGCCCCTGGTCCTCGATAGCCCGTCGGGATCATGAGTTGCTGCGCGTGCCAAAACGCGAGGATGATATGCCGGCCCTGACGATACAACGCATCTACCTGCTCGTGGCCCTGCGAATCCATCCTCATCGACCGCCCCAGCCCTCGAATCACCGCAGCTCCGATCGGAGGGAGCAACGAGAGCTTCAGCCACTTTTCGACTCGCTTCATGGCGGGTTACACATCGGGTACATCCTGGAACTGCATCGCATGGAGCCGTTGGTACTGCCCGCCGCGGCGAAGCAACTCGTCGTGCGTCCCTACTTCGACGATCGATCCTCGGGCCAGGACCATGATCCGATCGGCTCGTTGAATCGTGGACAACCGATGGGCAATGACGACGGTCGTTCGGTTTTTCATCAAATTGGCAAGCGCCAGCTGGACAACCCGTTCTGACTCGGTGTCCAACGCCGACGTCGCCTCATCGAGAATGAGCAAGGGAGGGTCGCGTAAGATGGCGCGGGCAATGGCCAAGCGCTGCCGCTCTCCGCCTGAGAGTTTCACCCCTTTCTCTCCCACAACCGTCTGGTACCCCTGCGGAAGGCGCTCGACGAAATCATGGGCATAGGCCGATCGCGCCGCCTGGATAATGTCTTCGTCGGTCGCGTCCTCCCGTCCAAAGGCGATGTTGTTGCGAATGCTGTCGTCAAACAAGACGACATCTTGCGACACCATGCCGATCTGCGATCGGAGCGAGCGGAGGGTGTACGACTGAATATCGACCCCGTCGATGAGAATGCGACCGGCTGTCGGCTCGTAAAAGCGCGGGATAAGATTGACCAGAGTCGTCTTTCCGCTTCCACTGCTGCCCACGAGGGCCACCATTTCTCCGGCACGTATCGTCAGGTTGATGTCGTTGAGCGCCGGCACTGTCTGGCTCTCATAATGAAACGTGACATCGTCAAACATCACCGACTGCGCAATCCGCGGCAACTCCAACTGGCCCTTCTCCGCATCCTGCTCGGTCTTGAGGTCCAAGACGTCAAAAACCCGTTCTGCCGCGGCCAGGGCCTGTTGAATCGAATTATTGGAACCGGACAATTTACGAATCGGCGTATAGGCCATGAACATCGCCGTCAGAAATGAGAAAAACGCCCCCGGCGTCATGGAGCCGTTGATCACGAGAAAGCCGCCATACCAAATAATCGCAGCGACCCCCACGACACCGATCACTTCCATGTGCGACGACCCGAGAGAGGAGACCTGAATCGCCTTCATCGTCGTACTGAGGAACGAGCGGTTGCTCTGTTGAAATCGCGCCGCCTCCGCCTCTTCGCGTCCATAGGCCTTCACCATGCGAATGCCGGATAACGTTTCCTGAAGTGTGGAGGCCATATCCCCCATCCGCTCCTGGCCGCTTGCCGCCAACGCCCGCAACCGCTTCCCCATCCGCACCATCGTGAACACGGCCAAGGGAGTGACAATCACCGAGAGACCGGCCAACCGCCAATTCTGATAGAAGATCACGCCCATCATGGCCAGGAACGTGAGCCCCTGCTGAAAAATATCTTTCAGCACTCCCGCCACCGCGTTGGCCATCAACGTGACGTCGCTCACCACGCGGGACACCAACCGCCCCGACGTATTCCCATCGTGATAGGGAACGGGCAGACGAATGAGTTTCCCAAACAGCTCCTGTCGAACGTCGGTGATCACCTGATTCCCGACATAGTTCATGAGATAGTTTTGCCCGTAGTTAAACACGCTCTTAAACACCGCCACGGCGAAGAGCGCGAGCGGGAGGACGAGCAGGAGGCTTTCGTTCTTGTTGATGAAAATCTCGTCGAGGACCGGCTTGACGAGCCAGGCATAGGCGCCGGAGAAGGCCGCCACCAACCCCGAGCACAAGAACGCCGAACCCAACCGAACCCGATAGGGCTTCAGGTAGCGGAACAATCGTATTAAACGATCTAGAGTCGACATTCAGACAATGCCACCTGCGCAGCTCGGCTGGAGGCGCCGGGTTCCCCCAACGATTGCCGAACCTGTCGCAGCCCTTCTTTCATATCATTATACGCCGACGGATCGCGCAAGAGGCGCAGGACTTCTTGGCACAACCGCTCGTCCGTCGCTTCATCCTGAATCAGTTCGGGCACGATCGATCGGCCGGCCACCAAATTCACGAGCCCGATCCATTTTACATTGATCAGCCAACGCGCCAGCCGATATGTTAACGGCGACGTCTTGTACAGCAACACCATGGGAGTCCCCACCACCGCCGCCTGCAAGGTCGCGGTCCCCGACGCAATGCACAACACATCGGACAGGGCCATCACCTCACTGGCTTGCTCGTGCACCACACGGACCGGCACAGGGCTGTGCTGAAGCAGGGCCTGGATCAGATTATCGTCAATTGAGGAGGCCTGCGCCAGGATAAACTGCGTTCCCGGTTCGGCCACGACCAGTTGAGCAGCCGCCCTGAGGAGCACCGGCAAGAGCATTTCGACTTCGCTCTTTCGACTCCCCGGCAACAATCCGACGACGTGGGCGGACTCGTCCAAGCCGAACTCCCCGCGAAGCTTCGCACGATCATAATGCGGCGCCACCGAATCAAGCAGTGGATGGCCGACGAACGTGCACCGAACTCCTGCCCGGCTATAGAGCTCCGGCTCGAATGGGAGGATGACGACGACATGATCGACCCGGCGCTGAATCCACTTCATGCGCCCCGGCCGCCAGGCCCACACTTGAGGGGCAATGTAATAGAGAACGCGTCGACCGGCGGCTTTGGCAACCCGGGCGAAATGAAAGTTCAGCCCGGGATTATCGATCAGCACGACAAGATCCCAGGCCTCTGCCTTCAGCACCCGCCGGATGGCACGCACGCGCTGAACCATAGCGCGGATGGCAGATAGCCCGATCAATCCCATCACGTCCAGTTGCGGAACCCCCGGCAAAAGGCTGACACCAGCAGCCCGCATCGCAGCCCCGCCAATGCCGACCAGCTCGGCCTTCGGATCGAGCGCCATGATCGCTTCGGCCAAATGAGCCCCATGGAGATCACCCGAGGCTTCGCCTGTTACGATCAGTATCCTCATGATTTCTAAGAAGGGGGTAAGGGGACGGGGGCAAAGGGCGAATGGGGTACAACGGGGTACTGGGATAAGAGCCTATCCTTCTACCCCGACTATCCCGTTACCCCTTTTTTATCCCGCTACCCAGACTACCCCTATATCCCCACTACCCCGCTACCCCAACTACCCCCTTCTTCATGGCGAGCTGCAAAGGCCGCAACGGCCTGCAAGACCTGATGCGCCACGTCCACTGCAGCCGCGCCATCCTCACCCGACACCACCGGCCTCGCGCCGGTGCCGGCTGCGTGAAGAAACGATTCAAGCTGGAGCTTCAAGGGTTCTTCGTCTCCACCCTGCAGATGCGCAACCTCGACAGTCGGCCGCTCCCCTGCCTTGGCGTTACGGCGGCAAATCATCCCTTGCCTGGTCTGGAAATCGATCGACAGATAATTGTCTTGTTGGAAGAGACGCAGCCGGCGCATCTTATTCGTCGACACGCGGCTGGAGGTCAGGTTGGCCACACAGCCGCTCCGGAACTGAATGCGGGCGTTGGCGATATCGATTGAGGAGGACAACACCGCCACTCCCGCAGCGCGCACCTCTTCAACGGGACCGGGATTCAAGGACAGCACAAGATCCAAATCGTGAATCATCAGGTCCAGCACCACGTCCACGTCCGTCCCCCGTTCACTGAAACTGCTGAGACGATGACATTCGATGAACACAGGTTGCCCGATATGGGGACGCATCAGCGCCATCACCGGATTGAACCGTTCGCTGTGACCCACCTGTAAACAACACCCCCGCTTCTTGGCCAGCTGCACCAACTCCTGTGCCTCTCCAGGCGTGACGGCAAGCGGCTTTTCGACCAGGACATGCTTGCCTGCCTGCAGACAGGCTTTTGCGACGGCATAGTGGCCCGACGTGGGTACCGCCACACTGACGACATCGACATGCGGCAACAATTCATCAGCCGTACGAAAGACGCGCACCCCATGCCGATCTGCGACCAACTGAGCACGCTCGACCGATTGATCCGCCACACCGACGAGTCGTGCCGCAGGCAAGGAGGCATAGAGGCGCGCATGGTGCTGCCCGAGATGTCCGACGCCAATGACGCCTGCCCGGACCGGCTTCATAGAATACCCCGAGAGTGATGAGACGATGGGAAGAGAACAGGCGCACCGGCTCGCTTCTTTGTCAGGAACTCATCACGCATCACTGCTCACCCATCACTCCTGCTTGATCCCGACAATGGCAATCCGGGCAGACCGGGCCTTGTCCAACATGATCTCGCGATCCAACAGGATGGTCCGACCAGCTTCGATCGCCAACACGGAGGCCTTGACTGCGGCCATCACCTCGATGGTCCGGGGACCCACGGCCGGGAGATCGAACCGTAAGTCCTGCTGCGGCTTCGATCGCTTGACCACCACCGCCCCCCCCTTGGCCAAGTCGCCGCCTCGCTTGATGGCTCCGTCGGTGCCTTCGACTGCTTCGACGGCCACAACCACGCGATCTTTGACCACGACGCACTGCCCGATATCGAGACGCCCGATGTCATGCGCCACTTCCCACCCGTAACGGATGTCCTCCCACTCTTTCTCTGATGGGGTCCGCTCGGTCAACGTCCCTTCTTCCACAAGAATCCCCTCAAGCCCGAAGGTCGACTCACAGATGGCAATCCCTTCTCGCTCAAGCTCCTTCGCCAATTCGCGCAGAATGTCGTCGTCTTTCCAAAGTGCCAAACGTGTCGCCAGCGCCAAGGTGCGAAAATCGGGCCGCAGGGTGGTGAACATATGGGTCTTCTTCATCCCGCCCAACATCACTGCCTGATGGACCCCGTCTTCCTTGAACGCCTTGATCAGCTTGTTGAGCTGGCCGATCTTGATCCAATGGATCCGATCCACATGGCCGGCCAACTCCGGTTCCGTCTCGCCTTCATGCGCCACGGCCGACACGTAATAGCCGAGCTTCTTGGCATTATCCGCGAAGATGATCGGGAACCGGCCGTTGCCGGCAATGAGCCCAATCCGCTCGCCATCGGTGACGTGAGGCAGTGATGACATGGTGCTTACTCCTCATCCTCTTGATCTTTGCCGACCGACCGGCAGATGCCGCGCTTTGTCCCCTCCAGGAATCCCAGGATCGTCATGACATCGGGTTGGTCTCCGAACTCGATTTTGGCAAGCCTGGCCGCTTCAGCGGTTCGATGCCCCGATCGGAAGAGCATGTCGTATGCCTGTTTCAGTACCGAGATCCGATCGGCCGAGAACCCCTGCCGGCGCAACCCCACCGAGTTGAGGCCATACATCCGCGCACGATAGCCGCCCGCAGCCCGCATGAACGGAGGGAGGTCCTGCCCGAGGGCGCAACAACCGCCGACCATGGAGTACGACCCGACCCGCACATGTTGATGGATACCGGTCAGTCCCCCGATGATGGCATGGTCACCGATGGTGATGTGGCCGGCTAAACTGGCGGCATTGGCCAGGATCAGATGGCTTCCGAGATGACAATCATGGGCGACGTGCACATAGGCCATCAAGAAGTTCTTCGAGCCGATGGTGGTCGTCCCACCGCCTTGTACCGTCGCCCGGTTGACCGTGACATATTCCCGAAGAATGTTGTCATCGCCTATCACCACCTTGGTCGGTTCGCCCTTATAATTGAGATGTTGGGGCGGGGCGCCGATCGAGACAAAGGGATACAACTCATTCCGCTCACCAATCTCCGTCCATCCGTCGACCGTCACATGAGATAACAATCTGGTTCCCTTACCGATCGTGACATGCTCGCCGATCAGGCAAAACGGCCCGACCTCGATATCATCGACGAGACTCGCCTTGGGATGAACTATCGCTGTTGAATGAATCTGCACTCTGAACCTCCAGTGAGACGCAAATTGTGAATCGTTATTCGTGAACCGCACATGCGGGCGCCGACCACATTTCTTTTCGTTTCACGTTTCACGCTTCACGCTTCCCGTCTTTCTCCTCAGTCACCATCGCGGTCACTTCGGCTTCACAGACGAGCTCCTCCTCGACAAACGCTTTACCCTGCATCTTCCAGAACGGCGCCCGTTTCTTGACGACATCGATCTCAAACCGCAACCGATCACCAGGCACGACCGGTTTTCGAAACTTCGCGCCATCGATACCGGTCAGATATACCATCGGACACATCGCGTGCCCCAGCGACTTCAACGCCAGAATCGCACCAACTTGAGACATGGCTTCGAGAATCAACACCCCTGGCATGACCGGGCGTCCGGGGAAATGCCCTTGAAAGAAGGGTTCATTGATTGTCACGTTCTTGAACCCAACAATCCGCCGGTCGGGGTCCAACTCCTGAATGCGATCGACCAGGAGAAAGGGATACCGGTGAGGCAAGAGGGACTGAATTTCGGCTTGCTCCATCACAGACATCGGCGGAACCTCCTCATAGGCAAGACTTCAGTGGTGTGCATTCTCAGGCCGTGGCGCGTGAAGCGCGAGACATGCGCGAAAGGCGCGACGTGGACAGATTGGATTTCCACCTCGTCTCGCCCGTCCCGCGAGTCTCGCTCAGCTATCCTGCGGGAGCGTACTCCTGTTGCCCCGGACATGCAGGCCAGTGAAGTTCTGGCGTATCAAAATCGTTTTCCCACAGCCTGCTAAAAATACTCCCTCCAAGCTCGCTTGCTTTCCTGCTTTGGGGGCGACCTGGTTTGGCCCCTACTGCGCACGTCGAACGACCACCGTCTCATCGTGGGGGTTCCGTGAGCACAGGGGCCAACCAGGTCGCCCCCACTCCCACTACTTATTCTGTCGATCGAACTCCTTCAACACCTGATCGGTCAAATCCAACGCGGGCTGATGATAGAGCACAATCTTAATCGCCGCTTCGTTCCCCTTGTCGATGATCGCGACGTACCCGTTCTTTTCCACCACAGCTTGCGCGGCCGCTTGCACTTTTTTCGTGTATTCCGCCACCATTTCACGCTGCTTCTGCTGAATCTCGCGATTGAAGTCGGCCAGACGACGTTGATAGGCCTCCAACTTGGCCTGGAACTGACCTTGCTTCTCTTGCTTCGCGCTGTCGGTCAACTTCCCGTCTTGAATCGCCTGTTGCAATTCCTTCAGTTCTTGATCGTCGGCATTGATGATCTTTTGCCTGGTCATGGAGTAGGCCTTGAGCTCCTCCAAGGCCCGCTTGCCGGTCTTCGACTGCGCGATGACCACTTGTTGGTCCATCACCGCAACCTGGAAGTTTTCAGCCGACAACCCCGGCGACACCATCGCCAACCACAATGCCACTGTACTGATCAGGCTAGTCACTCTCGGTCGTTCCATCGAAGCCTCCTCTGCTCCTCACGAGTACCACATCCTAACAGGATGCTGAAAAAGTCCGCCAGCCGGTCTTGTTCATTTGGTTTGTCTGGTTTGTCTGGTTTTTTGGTTGAACGAAACTAACCAGATGAACCAGACAGACCGGGCTACGGATATTCACGATTAAATTCATCAATGACCTGACCTGTAATATCGAGTCCCTCATCGCTATATAAGGTGGGGCCGCCTTTCCCCTTATCCATGACGACCTGTAATCCGAGGCGCTTCGATACTTTTCCCACGATGAGTCCCACCTTCTCACGGAACCCTTCGAGCACGTCTTTTTGCTTTTCCTGAACCTCCCGGTTCATTTCGCCCGCTTTCTGCTGATACTCCGCCACTCGACGTCGAAACTGCTCTTCGCGCTCCCGTTTCGCAGTCACGCTCAACACACTGGCCTGCCTCCCAAAATCTTCTTCCATGCGGCGGAGCTCTTTCTCATCCATCTCGATCAGCGCCTGGCGATTCTTGGAAAATGCGCTCAAGGAATCCTTGGCTTTCTTGCCGTGGTTCGTCTCATTTAGGACACGGGCCGGATCGACGACTGCTATCTTCCCCTCGACTTTTGCCCCGCCGGCAGCACAGCCGAAGACAGCGAGGAGCGCCATCAACAAACCTCCTGCGCTGAACACCTTCCGCATGACGACATCAGCCTGGATCACACTGCTACTTCTCTCTTGTGGTCATAGACTTGTCCCATTAGCAGGATGCTGAAAAAGTCGCTCTTCTCACCCGCCCGACCCCGGCAGCTACTCCACCCGCCCGACCTGAGGCTGCCAAGACAGCCTCTTTGCCCGGGGACGCGCCTTTTCCCGTGCGGCGTTCTTGCTTCGCTCAGAGGCTCAACGTACCGAAGCGTACGCCTCGCCTCTTCGCTCGCTGCGGCCTTGCTGAACGGCCTTTTTGAGCATCCTCCGTGATATGCCCCTCTTGTCCCAGACGTACAGACTAATAAAATTCAGGCGTGCCCAGATAGTTTTTCCGCAGCCTGTCAGAACAGCGTACCGATGGTAAACTCGAAGACCCCTTTGGCTTCTCCTGGTCTGGGATCCAGATTGATCCCGTACGCGGCGCGAAGGGGGCCAAAGGGTGAAATCCATCGCCCTTCTAATCCAACCGTTTTCCGCAACTTAGACGAGAGAGGGTCATCGTCGCCAAAGCCTTTGCCATAGTCGAAGAAGAGGACCCCGTTCAATTTGGCATCAGCGGAAATCGTAAAGATAAAATCGTTATTGAAGATCAACTGTTTGGTTGCGCCAAGCAAGGAATTGCTGTCGGTCACCGGCCCGGCGCGGCCGAATTTGAACCCGCGCATCGTATTGATGCCGCCGACAAAATATCGTTCGGTCAAGGGAATAGGGTGCCCATCGATGCCGACTGCGGCGCCATAGCGAGCGCGGATTGAAAACCGCGTATCGAACAGCAGCGGCGTATACTTAACCACATCCAGATAATATTTATAGAAGTTATTGCTCCCGCCCAGGTAGGGCGTCCCCAAGTCGAAACCCACAGCGGCTCGCCAACCGCTGCGGGGATCCATATAGTAGTCTCTCGTGTCGCGAGCCAGCGAGGTCCGGAACCCGGTTGTCGACTGATTCCCAAGTTGACTACACACAAGAGGAAATTGATTCGGGCAAATGCCTAGCGCCGGATTTTTATAATTCAACTCCTCCGCAAACAGGCTCACGCTTCCGGAAGTATACTCAGAGAGATAGCGGCCTAACGTCATGCTGGCGCCGGATTTCGTCTCAAAATAGGTGATGTAGTTCGTCGCAGTGCGGTAGACGTCCAGCTGCAATGAGGTCAAGGAGTCGTTCACGTAGGGGTTACGAAACGTGATCAACCCTATCGTCCGCTGCTGGCCCAACTGACCGCGGATTCGTCCCATCCAGCCATTCCCACCGAGATTTCCCTCCGTAATATCGGCGATCGCGACCAACTGGTCCAATGTGCTGAATCCGCCGCCGATGCTGAACTGGCCGGTCGGCTTTTCTTTGACGCGAACATTCAGATCGACCTTATCTACATCCACCTGCGCCGGAAGGATTTCCACCGTCTCGAAAAAGTTCAAGTTGTTGAGACGCTGAAAGCTCCGCTTCAACGAGGGGGTATCGATGATGTCCTGTTCATCGACCCGGATTTCACGACGAATCACATTGTCTTTGGTCTTCTCGTTCCCATTGATGTTGATCTGACGGATCCGCATCATCTCCCCTTCCTTGATGGTCAGAATGATGGTTGCGGTTCGTTCCTCCATGTTCGGAGTCACATTGGGCGAGACCTCGGCAAACGAATAGCCCCTGCTTCCATAGAGATCGTTCAATCGTGTAATCTCGTCACGGAGTTTCTGACGCTGAAAGATCTCCCCTTCCTTCATCTTGAGCCCCTGGCGAAGCTCCGGATCTTCGAACACCGTATTCCCGCGGAATCCTATTTCGCCGATGGTAAACGGCTCCCCTTCCATCACCGTGTACGTCACGACGAACCATTTCTGTTCGTCGATGAGATCCACAGTCGGCAACCCAACCCGGACGTTTAAATATCCTTTGTTGAGCAAGATCTCTTTGATCCGCTCGACGTCGTTGTTCATTTCTTCCCGCTTCAAGACGCCGGCATCTGAGAAAAACGACGGCAACTTCAGCTGCGTGAACGGACCATACCAGGGAATCCATTCCCGCGTCGCCATCACTTTGAACATCTCGTCTTTCGTCGCTGCGTGCAGGCCGTCAAAATTGACCGTTTTGACACGCGCCTTGTCCCCTTCTTTCACGAAAAACGTCAGGCGCTTCCGATCCTCGTCCAAGGTCTGCACGACCGGAATCACCCGGCAATTGAAGTAGCCGTCCCCCTGGTAGGCCAAGCGAATCTTCTCTGCACTCTCTTTGGCCTGCAGCTGATCGAGAAAGGCCTGGCTCTTGATCGTGATCTTCTCTTTGAGCTTATCGTCGCTTAGTGCTTTATTCCCGTCAAACACGATCTCGGTAATAAACGGTTTCTCGCGGACAAGAAAGGCCAGGACCACCCCGCCCGCTCCCGATTGCGTTTCCACCTGCACATCTTCAAAGAAACCGGTTTCGTAGAGAATTATGATTTGTCCACGGATATTCTCAGGGGTGTAGGGATCCCCGAGCTTCAACGTCAATCGGCCGGCAATCGCCGGCAGCTCGATCCGCTTGTTCCCTCGGATCTCAATCGCCGTCACTTTGACTCCGGCCTGCTCCACAGAGACCGCCAGCACCGGCGGCATGCCGCAGGCCAGGGTGACGAGCGCTATGACAAAGAACCAACGAAGCCCGGCTGAGCAGCAAGTTCTCCTCACCGGATCTGAGTTCCATAGGCAGAGGAAGACGGTGATAACATTAGGGGAGTCCTGTCTGGCTGTGACCACATACGTGCACCTGTGACCCAATCACACACCACGCTTACCGAGAGCGTGTGATGATAGCGGCAGAGGAGGTTGCTGACGCGAGAGGCCTACGCGCTCAGCACAACGGTGTCATCTAAGGGAACATGTTTGCAAAACTTTTGAATTATATTAGGCAAATATTTGAATGTAAAGCTGATCGCCTACATTATTCGCGCAGATTCGTCGCAAGCTGGCGGGGTGGTGCGCGTAAGGCGCGAGGCGCGCGACTCGCGTGACGGGCGAGCCCTGTCCCTGCCAGTCGCGCTTTTCCCGCCAGTCTCACCCGTCGCGCTTGAGTCAGGCATCGGCGATTGCAGCCGAAACATTCATGAGTAATGCGGGCTAAGCTCCTGCATTTCTTGACATCGCCTACCCCATCACATAGTATCGAATCATGTCACGCTTCGAAGTGCGCAAAGCTGTGATTCCCGCCGCAGGCCTTGGCACTCGCTTCCTTCCCGCGACAAAAGCGTCTCCGAAAGAAATGTTGCCGCTCGTCGACAAGCCACTGATTCAATATGCCGTAGAAGAAGCGGTCGCCTCAGGAATCGAAGACATTATCATCATCACCGGGCGGGGAAAACGCGCGATCGAGGACCATTTCGACCGGTCCGTCGAGTTGGAAGAAAATCTCAAGGGCAGCGGCAAGGCGCAGCTCCTGAGCCAGATGCGGCACATCTCCACGCTCGCAAATTTCTGCTACGTCCGTCAGTCGGAGGCTCTCGGACTCGGCCATGCGGTCCTCTGCGCCCAACGGTTGATCGGTGACGAACCCTTTGCGGTTATTCTCGGCGACGAAATCATCGATGCCCCGGTGCCTGGACTCGCACAGCTCATTCATGCCTACAAGAAACGACACGGTGCGGTCCTGGGCGTGCAGGAAGTGCCCCACCAGGAAGTCAACCGCTATGGGATCGTGTCGTCTCGAGCCATGACAGCGGGCTTGCATCGAGTCGAGGGCCTCATTGAAAAACCGGCACCGGCCGAAGCCCCGTCCAATTTGGCAGTCATCGGTCGCTACGTCCTGCCGCCGGAGATTTTCCCCATCCTGCGAAAGACCCAGCCTGGTAAAAATGGCGAGATCCAATTGACCGACGCACTTCGGGAGTTGGCAAAGAAGTCCCCGATGTATGCGCTGGAGGTACAGGGGCAGCGATATGATGCCGGGGACAAGTTAGGATGGCTCATTGCAACCGTCGAATTCGCACTCAAAAACCCCTCCCTGGGACCAGACTTCTGCGACTATCTTCAGAATCGAATGCGGCCTTCCGGAGAACATCGCACGACACGATCACGAAAAGCCTAGTAGGATACGGGAAACTCTGTGTTCACGCCGGAAATTCATTGGACTGTACGTCTGGGGACAACAGAAGCACACCACACAGGATGCTCAAAAAGGCCGTCCGGCAAGGCCGCAGCGAGCGAAGAGGCGAGGCGTACGCTTCGGTACGTTGAGCCTCGGAGCGAAGCAAGAACGCCGCACGGGAAAAGGCGCGTCCCCGGGCAAAGAGGCTGTCTTGGCAGCCTCAGGTCGGGCGGGTGAGAAGAAAGACTTTTTCAGCATCCTGCTAGACACGGCGCTCAACGAAGGCAAGACCTCATATCTCAATCACCACTGAGCACAACAGTGAGACCACACCGATGAACGACCCGATCGAACAAGACTTACAGCCACCCCAGAACGTCGAAATTCCCGACCAGCTTCCGCTGTTGCCTGTCCGAGACATCGTCGTCTTCCCCTACATGGTCCTCCCCTTGTTTGTCGGGCGAGAGATGTCGATCAAAGCGATTGAAGCCGCATTAGCCGGCAATCGAATGATCTTCTTGTCGACGCAAAAGGCTTTGGACGTCGAAAATCCCTCACCAGAGGATATCCATGCCATCGGCACGGTCGGCATCATCATGCGGATGCTGAAATTGCCCGATGAACGCATCAAAATTCTTGTGCAGGGGCTCTCGAAAGCCAAGATTGCGGGCTACATTCAGACTGAGCCTTATTACTCCGTGCGCATCGACAAATTCACCGAGCACAAGCCACCGAGTACCGCCCTTGAAACCGAAGCCGCCATGCGGACGGTGAAGGAACAGATCGAACGGATCGTGAGTCTCGGCAAAATCTTGATCCCGGACGTGATGATCGTCATTGAGAATCTCGAAGACCCCGGACGTCTTGCCGACATGGTGGCGTCCAATCTTGGCCTCAAGGTCGAGGTCACCCAGGCAGTCCTGGAGGTCATTGATCCGATCAAGCGCCTCCGTCACGTCAGCGAAATCCTCGGCAAGGAGATCGAAGTCCTCTCCATGCAACAGAAGATTCAAGCGCAAGCCAAGGGGGAAATGGACAAGACCCAACGAGAATACTTCCTGCGCGAGCAACTCAAAGCTATTCAAAAAGAACTGGGCGAACTCGACGAACGCGCGGAAGAAATCACTGAGTTTCGCAAGCGAATCGTAGAACTGAAGATGCCGGAGAAGGTGCTGAAGGAAACCGAAAAGCAGCTCAAACGCCTTGAAAAAATGCACCCGGATACCGCCGAGTCTGCGACCGTCAGGACCTATATCGAGTGGATCGTAGAGCTACCCTGGTCCAAAAAATCCAAGGACAATCTCGACCTCAAGGCTGCCGCCAAAGTGCTCAACGAGGATCACTACGATCTGGAGAAAGTGAAGGAACGGATCCTTGAGTATCTCGCCGTGCGGAAGCTCAAAGACAAAATGAAGGGTCCGATTCTCTGTTTCGTCGGACCCCCGGGTGTCGGGAAGACCTCGCTCGGAAAGTCGATCGCCCGTGCGCTCGGTCGCGAATTTGTACGCATCAGTCTCGGCGGCGTCCGTGACGAAGCCGAAATCCGTGGTCATCGACGCACCTACGTCGGCGCACTGCCCGGCCGTATCATTCAAGGGATGAAACAAGCCGGCACCAACAACCCGGTCTTCATGCTGGACGAAGTCGACAAGGTCGGAATGGATTTTCGCGGCGATCCCTCCGCAGCCTTGCTCGAAGTGCTCGACCCAGAACAGAACAACTCGTTCACGGACCACTACCTGGGTGTGCCTTTCGATTTGACCGGAGTGATGTTCATTACGACGGCGAATCTCATCGACCCCATTTTGCCCGCCTTGCGCGATCGGATGGAAGTGATCGGGATCCCCGGCTATACCGAAGAAGAAAAGTTAGGCATCGCCCAGAAATATCTGATCCCTCGGCAACTCAACGAACATGGCATCACCGAAAAACATGTCCGCATCGCCGAGCCGGCGGTGCGTCAGATCATCGCCAACTATACGCGTGAAGCCGGCGTCAGAAACCTCGAGCGCGAGATCGCCAACGTCATGCGCAAGGTGGCGAAGAAAGTGGCAGAAGGCAAAGGCGTAGGGTTCCCCGTCAATCCCGCCAATCTGCACAAATATCTCGGCGTCCCTAAGTTCGTGCCCGAAGAGGAATTGACGATGGACGAAGTCGGCGTGGCAACGGGATTAGCCTGGACGGAGTCCGGCGGCGATGTGCTCTATATCGAGGCCACGGCGATGAAGGGCAAGGGGCAATTGACTCTCACCGGCCAGCTGGGCGACGTCATGAAAGAATCCGCGCAAGCAGCCTTGAGCTACGTCCGGTCGCGCGAGCGGACCCTCGGCATCAATCCCGATGTGTTCACCACTCAGGATCTCCATATCCATGTGCCGGCCGGAGCGATTCCGAAGGACGGGCCGTCGGCGGGCATTACCATGGCCATCGCCATTGCATCGACGTTGTCGCAAATCCCGGTACGCCGCGACCTGGCGATGACAGGCGAGATCACCCTTCGAGGTCGAGTCCTCCCCATCGGAGGGTTGAAGGAAAAGCTTTTGGCGGCCAAACGGGCCAAACTCACCACCGTGATTCTTCCGAAACGCAACAAGAAGGATCTCGATGAGATTCCCAAGCACATTTTGAAGGGCATCCACCTCGTCTTTGCCGACACCATGGATGATGTGATGAAGGTGGCTCTCCGGCGGGGCTCGAAATCCACACGTCCAACAGGCAAGCCCCACACGCCGCAGCCACACTCAAGAAAATACGCCACGCGTGCGAAGACCGGGCGAGCCGCTCGCTCCCTGCCGGTGCATGCAATCAGCACGGCAACGCCTTCCCTACAACTCCACTAGCAGGATGCTGAAACAGTCCGCCAGCGTCCACAGACCGCGCCGTGTGAAGCGCGAGAATCGGCTAGTTTCTCTTGTTTATTTGGTTTGGTTGGTTGAACTAGACTAACCAGATGAACAAAACAAACCAGATGAACCAGATCAACCCGTCCCGCCAGTCTCGCTCGACTACCCTGCAGGGGCATGTCCTCGTCATCACGGGTCTGCTGGTCGTTGATTTCAAAATACCTCAGAATGGTTTTTTAGGAACCTGCTAGCATGGCGTCCACGGTCCGCACGAAGGCCCGTCCCACGATCCACGAATTCGATCTCATTCGAGCCCTCCACCGACGCCATGGCCGCCGCACTCCCTTGATGATTCAAGGGATCGGCGACGATGCCGCCGTCGTTATGTCTCGGGCCGGCCAATGGACGGTGCTGACGACCGACCTCTTAAC
>JBGPVY010000166.1:0-6761 GCA_041491905.1 Nitrospiraceae bacterium
CCCCTTCAGCATGGCTCGCACTCCCGCCACCCACCCTTTCCAACTGAGGTGCGCGACCAACACGGTTACCAGCGAGATGACCGCGCCGAGACCCGCAAACAAATAAAAGACGTACCACTTCGTATCGCTGCTGCGTTGTTGGATGAAACTCATGTCGTGGAGGAGCAGAAGACGTCCGACCGAGTGTCCCTTCGATTCAATGGAGGCCGAAGCCATGTGCAGCGGCCCGCGGCTCAACTTCAGCACGGTAAACGAATCGGGCATTAGGCTGGCTGTGCTCTCGCAGGTCACTTCGTCGGGGTAGGTTTGGGTCTTATACAGTAGGCGGTTATTCAGATCACAGAAGCCCAGAGCGTACAGCCGCTCATCCTGCATAATGCGAGTGAAGTACGCAAGAATCTTGTCCTTCGAGTTGGATGCCAAAAGTTCCGAGAGCGGTCCCTCCATCGTACTGACCATCAGTTCGGCCCGAATCTCGAGATCCCGGACGAACCATTTCAACGTCAACGAATCGACGAGCGGGATCACTCCGTACGCGATCAACGCCAACACGAGCGCCAACGGGAGGACGAATCGCAGAGAGAGATGCATAGGAACAAGTTAGTTTACTTTGGCCGCAAAATCAAATACTGTCGTCACATGTATCCGTACGGACTCATCGGCAACTGCCAGATTTCTGCGTTGATCAGCGATCAAGGTTCCATCGACTGGTTGTGTCTGCCGAGGCCGGATAGTCCTCCGGTCTTCGGCAGAATCCTGGACCCGGAAGGGGGACACTTTTCAGTTTCCTCACCCGCCCCTCCTGAAAAAATTGCCACGACCCAGCGCTATCTGCCGAATACGAACATCCTGGTGACTACGGTCTCGCTTCCAAACGGCGACTCGTTCCAAATCACCGACTTTTGCCCTCGCTTTGAGCAATATGGGCGTATCTACCGACCAGCCGCGCTGTTTCGCATGGTGGAACCGCTGAGTGGGACACCTTCTATCCGCGTGTGCTGTCGGCCCGTCTCCGGCTGGGGGAAAGAGCCGGCCCGCTTGATTCGCGGCAGCAGCCATGTGCGATACGACATTCGTGGGGAGCCCCTACGCCTGCTCACCAGCATGCCCCTCACGTATCTCTGCGAGGAATCTCTTGTCGCGCTCACCTCAAAGATGTACTTCGCATTGACCTGGGGTCTTGGGATTGAAGATGACATCGTCAAGACCAGCCATGAATTCCTGGACCAAACGACCAAATACTGGCGGACCTGGGTGAAGCATTGCTCCATCCCCGTGCTCTACCAGGAAGAGGTGATTCGCTCAGCCCTCGCCCTCAAACTCCACTGCTACGAAGACACGGGTGCTATCCTCGCCGCGCTGACGAGCAGTTTGCCCGAGCAACCCGGAGGAGGACGAAACTGGGACTACCGCTACTGTTGGCTGCGTGACGCCTATTTTTCGCTGTCCGCCTTTCATAACCTCGGCCACTTCGAAGAAATGGAAGGCTTTCTCAAGTTTCTTCTCAACATCGCCTACACTCTGGGCCAATCTCATGACCGTCTCTCGCCCGTGTATACGCTGAGCCAAGACTTGCCAATCCCCGAAACAGAACACCAGAACTGGGAGGGGTTCGCACATAGCCGACCGGTGAGGAGTCGCAATCAGGCGGCCGAGCACATCCAAAATGACGTCTATGGAGAGATGATCCTGACCTTGGCGCCGATCTTTTTTGACAATCGATTCTACGATCTGCGAACGAAGGAACACGAAGAGTTGGTGGCAAAGCTGGTCCACCTCTGCACGCGGAGTATTTCCCAGCCTGATGCCGGCCTGTGGGAGATCCGCAACGGGTGGAAGGAACATTCCTTCACCAACCTGATGTGTTGGGCCGGTCTGGATCGAGCCGAACGCATGCAGCGGGCGGGGTTTCTTCAGTTCCTCTCCGTGGATCTGGACGGCGCTCGCACTCTGGCTGTCCAGGCGTTGGAGCGCGCGACCAAGGGAGGCGCACTGCGCAACGGGCCCAGCGATGACACGTACGACGCTGCACTTGCCCAGGCGACGATTCTCGGTTTTCCCAACCGGAAGGCCTGTGAAGCCACAACGGGAGAAATCTTACGGGAACTCGTGGTGGGGAATGGTGGTGAGGGAATAGGGTTCTTCTATCGCTATCTGCGACAAGACGATTTCGGCACACCGCAGGCCGGCTTCGTCATCTGCTCGTTCTGGGTCGTCCAGGCGCTGGTGAAGCTCGGTCGCTTGTCCGAGGCTCAACAGGTCATGTCGCGGGTAATGACGTCCGCCAACAGTGTCGGGCTCCTCTCAGAACATTTTCTCCCGCATGCTCGCCTCCAGCTCGGCAACTTCCCCCAGGCCTACTCCCACGTCGGACTGATCAATGCCGCGTTTGCCTTGAGTCCATCCTGGAGCGAGATGTTCTAGGAACCTGTCCGACATTGACTTTTCTACTGCGGCGAACGATCCACGACCATCTGCGTCGTGCTCGGCCCGAAAAAATCCTCAATGTATTCCAGCGAACACACCTCCGGTTTTTCCGGGCCTGCGGCCTCGCATCTGGCCGCACCTCCTTCGCCTCGTCACGAAGGTAATGTCGGACAGGCTCCTAGGAAGATCGCTCGGCAATTGATTGCCTCCTCAGAAAACAGCACAGCCGTTCGGCTGGAGGTCAGTCGAACGGCTGTGGTCGTTTGGTGGAGGCGCCGGGAGTTGAACCCGGGTCCGAAGATCGTCAACGCATCAGATCTACATGTGTAGCCGATAGTTTAAGTTTCGCAGCCACCCACGCCCATCGGCTGGCTTAGAATAGCCGCTAGCCCAGAAAGTTCTCGTCCGCCGCCGCTGAGCACCAGCTTTGGACCAGCCCGCTGCATCGCGCCATTCCATCCCCGCGGGCCTCAGATGGAACGACGTCACAGCTGATTAAGCTGCGAGTGCCAGTTCTTGATTGGCAGTTGCATTTTCCCGGAGTTTTACGAGTCCCCGAGAGCTCGACATGCACCGATGGTATCGGTATCCCCGTCGAAACCGGTCGCCCCCTTTCGTTCGGATGTTGAAAAAGGCTTCTGGCTGCGTTCTCGCTTCGCTCCGAGGCTCAACGTACAGAAACAGTACGACTCGCCCCTTCGCTCGCTGCGGCCTTGCCAGAAGACCTCTTTGAACATCCTCATGATCTCTGACTCGGCCATCAGCCATTCCCTCTTAGACAGATGGTCATGATACCGCATAGGTCAATAGATTGCCATGAACCGTTGTGACTAAGTCGTATCACTACAACGGCGTATAGTCTATTGAACAATGGTGTTACAAACCTGTTGGAACAAAATGGCTGAAGAGGTAGACCTTCGATCCAGTCGTGGCCGAAGTCATTGACAGCCTGATGGTCCCTAGCTAGAGTCGGCCCCATATGGGGAAAACAATTACTTGGATGAAGTGTTCACTTGGCTTAGAAGAAGTTTCGCTCAACTCATGGTCATTTCATTGGCAAACATCTTGCCACGCGATGAACAAGATGAAGGCTGCTAATGTCTAGTCCTTTGGAACGATTCACCAAGGTGGTCGGTTCCAAACTTCATGACCTAGGGCATTCATCCCCAAACACCTCGATTCTTAGGGCGCTTATTAACACCGCTTATCTCGCAACCCTCAGAACAGAGGAGGGCCGATTCGTACGTGGCAGCCTTACATTCGCAGACCCGCGTAACCCTGAACCAAATCCCCCACTCCTTCGGCGTGCAAACTACCCCGCTTTTACACCGTTCAGCCATCCCATCCAATTAACCGTCGAGCGACTAGTCAAGCTATCGCGCGCTGTCGACAGTTGGTGCGGTTCGATAGCAGTGTATGGACTGTCCAGTTCAGCCATCCTAGCTTGGGGTGTGCTTGACCAGCTAGTTCAGCATAACGTGCGGCTCCAACGAGAAGGACTCAAAGGATTCTCACCCCCTGGAGTCCTCACCGTTGTCATGGAGGGAGTTGGGGCTCTTTCCGCCTACCACGACAATCTTTTTCTCGGAGGAGTTCGCCAGGACCAGATTGTGACTCGGGAACAGGATGCCCTAGGTTCTGCGGTAGTAGCCGACCGCCTCCACTCTGTCCTAAAACCTATTGCCGTAAAACTCTCGCGCGCTCTAGGCGATTCAATTACATCGGAAGTGGCAGAGAGGCGGATTTTTGAGGAGTGGTCTGGCACGGTGGCTCGTATTTGCATAGGTCTTCGCCGTGCTGGGACAGGTGGTGCGCTGCTGATTTCCCCAAAGCCGATTGAAGTCTTGCTGGATACTGCTCAACATCTCCCGTATTCGAGATTAGGGCATGCGGCGGTTCTCCGTGTTCTCGATATTCAATACAGAAGCTTAACACGCGAGGCCCTTCTCAACTATGCCCGAAAGAATGTTGCTCCGATAGATCTCATACGTGAAGAACATCTTGCTGACGCTGATGCTGCAGACAGAGAAGATGAGCTTGCTGGGTCCGTCCGTATTGTTACATCCCTGGCTTCTGTGGATGGACTGGTACTCCTAACTCCGTTGCTCGAAGTCATCGCGTTTGGGGCAAAGGTTCGATCAGGACCCCATGTAAACCGAGTCTATGTCGGACATGATTTTGTTCGCCGAGGTGTTAGCGCAAAGCATGTTGACATATCCCGATTTGGCACGCGCCATACTTCAATCCTCCGTTACTGCCGAGCCGATCGAAGAGCGATTGGCATCGTTGTTTCGCAAGACGGCCAAGTTCGTCTCATTACGTCGATGGGCAAAAGTCTCACACTTTGGGACAACGTGCAGTTGTTGGAGCGTCGCAATGATCTCCGCGGCTATGCCCGCATGATCCAGAGGGCACGCACCCGTTCCGGAAAGCTCCCGATCGAGAGATCTCTAGGCTACACGGAGATGCCAAAGACTCTTAAGGCACTCTTGCAATCCAAGCCCAGCATCAAGAAGATACAGGGTGGCCAATAACTTTGAAGTGAGTCTCGCCAGCCGAACATGACCATATTGATTAGGCATCACAGATCGATTCCCACCGAGAAGACGCCCGACCCATCAGGTATCACCATTCAATCCCCAGGCAACTGCCACGTAACTTTTCCTTCGAATCGAAACCGATTTCGATAGGAAAAGCTCTATCAGACGAATTATTCGCTCACGCGCTCTTGAAGCGGGTCACCTTGGCAAACACAATCGCGCCGAAGGGGATGGCGAGACCAAGGAGGAGCTGTGCGGTAAGGAGCGAGCCGAGTTGGCTGTAGTCGGCAGGCGTATGAATGACGCCTGAGGCCTGGTCACGGACTTCCCGGCTGACCACGTAGAATTCGTTCATGTATTTGGTGCCGAGCTGGCTCAACGACAAGGCCAGATTTGTAAACGATGCCATCACGGCAAAGAAGGTGGCTTTCAGGTTCGTGGGTGCAGAGTTGGCAATCCAAGCCAGCATCGGAATCATAGAGATCTGACCGAGCGGCGATTCTAATGCCGTATCGATCAGCGCAATGAATCGTGCATCGACAATCCCTCCCGTGATTCTTGCTGTCCATTCGTGCAAGCCGTAGAACATGCTTACGATCGGGAGCGTGAGAATCGTTCCAATGATGGTGAGAAAGCCCACGACATAGGCAATCGACCGTTCGGCCATGAAGCGGCGAAATACGAACATGCCCGCCAAGGTTAACGTGCTGCCGATCAGCGAGAGGACGGAGAGAAACTGCTGATCGAACTTCAGCTGGTCGATCATCCACCAGGTCGTCCCTGGTCCGGTCCCCGGAATCGCGCGGAAGATAAAGACCACGACCGCTGTCCCGACCAGGGTGAATCGTTTGTCTGGCTCCAGCTCTCGCATAAGCCGGGCCATCAAGAACAAGACGATTGCCATTGAGCCGACAAAGACAATTTCTTCGCTATAAGAGAAGCCGCCGAATCCGACGGTCAGCGTGAACAGGACAAAGGCGAGGCTCCCGCCCAAAATCCACCAGTTAGGCTTGGTCGGCTTTTGTGTTTCATCACGCACATTCACCATCTGCTCTGCGTGATCAGAAGAGAAGCCTTGCCGGAGTAGTTCGTGTTTCTGTTGACGCCGCAGAATCCAGGCCATGCCGACGCCAAGAACTGACACGAACGGGATGATCAGCGCCATGAGGTAGACCTGCTTATATAGCCGAACGATCTCTGCCTGTGGGAGCCCTTCGACCCCTGCGAAGACATACACGTTGATCATCGCCACCAGAATCCCGCCACCGACGATCGCCACGCGCCCGAGCGTCTGCATGGTGGTATGCATGAGCTTGAGCGTCGGCTGGTCGAACGGTTGCCCCCGCTCATCCACTCGTGGCACGGCATCGACCGTCATCGCATCCGCGACCGCGTCTTGCACTACGTAGCCGATCGGCCCCAGCAATGTGCTGACCACATACCAGGCTTCCGCCGGCATGATGGAGGTCATCGCTTCCCGACTTCCGATCAATGCCGCCATGATCCCAAGACTGGCGGCCAGCAATCCGGCTCCGAGGCCCACGAGCCAGCCTTTCCAGCGCCACAAGAGATCGACGAGATGTCCGATCGGCATCTTGAGTGCCCAGGGAATGCCAGCCCAGAATCCCAGCGCGGCGAGGAACGAGGCAGAGAGACCGAGGTAGTCCTTGACGAAAAAGGTTCCGACGATCCCGGTGAGACCAGAAATCCCGTAGGCCATGTAGACCATCAGCGGCGGCAGATAGGAGAGCCGCATCTCACGGCCGAGGGAAAGAATGTTGCGGTCGATCCACC
>JBGPVY010000137.1:0-7611 GCA_041491905.1 Nitrospiraceae bacterium
AAGCGGGCGTCGCGCCGATGCATACCTGGCTACCCGATGCGCATGCCGAAGCCCCCACGCCGATGAGTGCGATGTTGTCGGCGAACATGCTTACGGTCGCCGTCTATGCGATCTTGCGATTCAAGGCCGTGACGGATAGAACCGTTGGGCCAGAATTTGCCGGCAAGCTGCTCATCGGATTGGCGCTGCTGTCGCTCGCCGTCTCGGCGATCTTCCTCCTGGTCCAGCGAGACTACAAACGACTCTTTGCTTACTCCAGCATCGAGCACATCGGGATCGCATTGCTGGGATTCGGCGTCGGCGGCCTCGGGGTTTTTGGGGGCGCGTGGCATTTGATGAACCATGCCCTCGCCAAGTCTACGGCTTTCTACGGCGCCGGCCTCGTGTTTCTCCGGTACAACCATAAATCGCTCGATCGCGTGACGGGCCTGCTGAGCCAGATGCCGGTCGCAGGGACCGCTATCCTCGTGGCCGGCGTCGCCTTGGCGGGGATGCCGCCCTTCGGACTCTTTACCAGCGAAGTGTTGATCGCCATCGGAGCCTACCGCGCCAAACCGGAAGTGACCTACGTGTTTCTGGCTCTGCTTGCACTCGCCTTTGTGACCTTGCTCTATCAGGTGTTACGCATGACGCTTGGAGCGCCGGGGGAGGCAGGCACCGCGTTAGGCAGACAGTGCCGCATCTTTACGAGCGCCGCCGTCGGAATCAACATCGTCGCGTTGGGAACCATCGGCCTCCACGTTCCACCTGGTCTGGAGGCGTTGCTGGCATCCATCGTGAAGATCTTCGGCGGCGGGATGGATGCGCCTCGATGAATACGATCGTCACGCCGGTGGTAGTATTTCTCGGCGCACCGCTACTGGCTGTCTTGATCAGCTTGGCGACCACGCATGCCCGCCTGTTGCATGGGTTGAATCTCGCCACGATGACCAGCCTCGTCGTATCCGAGATCGCCCTCATCCAACAGGTGCTGGCTCACGGACCCCAGACCGCGCTCTGGGGGTTGGTCTATATCGATGCGCTCTCTACCTTCATCCTGTTCATCGTGACGTTTATCGGATTGGCCTGCTCGTTATATACGTGGACTTATCTCGATGATTACATGGCTCGGGGTATGATTACGCCGAGCCGCCTGAGCCGGTTCTTTGTTCTGTTTCATGGCTTCCTGTTGGCCATGATCGTGGCGACAATGGCGAACAGCCTTGGTGTGCTGTGGGTGGCCATTGAGGGGACGACGCTTGCCACGACGTTCCTGATTGCATTCTTTCAAAAACGCGAAGGCCTGGAAGCGGGATGGAAATACCTGATTCTCTGTTCGGTCGGCATTGCGTTGGCGCTGTTCGGCACGGTGTTGACCTATTATTCATCGGTCCGAGTCTTGGGAGATGAGAGCACCGCGCTGAATGTGACCAAACTCCTGGAAGTGGCCGGCCAACTGGATCCGCATGTGCTCAAACTTGCATTCATCTTCCTCTTCATCGGCTACGGGACCAAGATCGGGCTAGCACCCATGCATGCCTGGGTGCCGGAGGCCTATAGCGAGGCGCCGGCGCCGGTCACGGCGATGCTGGCCGGTGTATTGGAAACCGTAGCCGTGTATGCCGTGCTCCGCAGCAAGGCCATCATGGACCAGGCACTCCCGCCGGCCTTCACGGGCAATTTACTGGTGCTGTTCGGACTCATCTCGTTCGTGGTGGCCGCACTCTTTATCCTGATCCAGCGCGACTACAAGCGGTTGTTCGCCTATTCCAGCATCGAGCACATGGGGCTTGCGATGATCGGATTTGGGGTCGGGGGACCAGTGGGCATATTCGGTGGTCTGTTCCATTTGCTCAACCATGCATTGGCGAAGTCGCTGGCGTTTTTCGCGGCTGGGAACGTGCATCGCCGGTATGCTACCCGTGAAATCAGCGAGGTGCGGGGACTGGCGAACATTCAACCGATCACGGCGGTGGCGATGCTCGTCGCAGGATTGGCCTTGGTCGGGATGCCGCCGTTCTCAATGTTTGCCAGCGAGGTCATGGTCGTATCGGCACTGGCCACACAGAGTTTTGCCTCCGATACGCTGCATTTGGGACGATTCCTTACGATCATCATTGCCCACGATGTGCGCAGTCTCGCGATTGTCACGCTGTTCCTCCTGTTTGCGGTGGCCCTGTTCGGGGGCTTCACCTATCGCGTGGTCTCGATGGTGTGGGGCACCGCGCCGGATGGCGTGAGACGCGGTGAGCCATGGGGTGTGGGACACGTGCCGCTGATCCTGATTGGTGCCGCATTGGTGGGGTTTGGTCTGGCGCTTCCGGAACCAGTGAGAGGGCTCATGGATCGGGCAGTCGCCATCTTAATGGTGAGGTAAGAATATGGCTGATGCGCAAACAGCGATGACTCAATTGAAGGAGGCCTATGGAGCTTCTATCGTGGAGATGACCCCGATCAATGGAACGCCGAGGCTGCGGGTTATAAAAGATGATGTGCCCCAAGTGGCACATTATCTCCACACGCATCCGAATCTGCGCGGAGCCTTGTCACTCCTCTGGGCCGTGGACCATCGGCCGCGCGAGACGCGCTACGAAATCTGCTACTTGTTCACGCTCTCGGAGCGCAAAGACTGGCTGCTGCTCTGCACGGATCTGCAGGGCGATGAGCGTCTGTTCCCGTCGATCACGCCTCACATCCATGCCGCCCAGTGGTATGAGCGTGAAATTCGCGACATGTTCGGATTAATTCCGCAGGGGCATCCGGACTTGCGACGCCTGATCCGGCACAAACACTGGCCTAAAGGGGCACACCCGCTCAAAAAGGACTTCCCCTGGGATCGCGTGTTGGGTCGGCAGCAAGGAGAACATCACTTCCGCCGCATTGAGGGGGAAGGGGTGTTTGAAGTACCGGTGGGCCCGATCCATGCCGGGATTATCGAGCCGGGCCATTTTCGATTTTCTGTGGCAGGTGAGCCCATCATGCAGCTCGAGCTGCATCATTTCTGGACACATCGTGGCGTTGAGAAGCTGTTCGAGCAACAAGAATTGACCACAGCGGTTTCGCTAGCCGAACGAGTGTCCGGCGATACGACGGTCGGCCATAGTCTCGCCTACTGCCAGGCGGTCGAATCGTTGCTCCACCTGAAAGTGCCACGCCGTGGACGATTTCTACGGAGTCTGTTCCTCGAGCTGGAGCGACTCCACAACCATCTCGGCGACGTGGGCGCGATCTGTAACGATACGGCGTACGCCCTACCTCATGCCCATTGTGGCCGGATGAAAGAGCAGATCATGCAGCTCAACGACCGGCTGACAGGTTCACGATTTCTCCGCGGGATGAACCGGGTTGGCGGGGTCGCCGTAGATCTCACGGCGGTGCAGCTGGCCGAGATCGTCGCCGAAATGGACCGCATCGAAAAAGACTTCTCGGAACTGGAGTCAATCATCGCCTTTAACGCCTCCCTGATAGACCGTCTGGAGACCACCGGTGTCCTGACGGAACGCACGGCGTGGGATCATGCGGTTATGGGAGTGGTCGGACGGGCCTCGGGTATCGATCGAGACCTCCGGCGCGATCGACCGTTTGCAGCCTACGATGAGCTTCAAGTCAAGGTGGTGACCTATCGCTACGGCGATGTGCGGGCGCGGATGCGTGTCCGCATGGATGAGATTCATGAATCCATGCGGCTGGTCAGAGAGGTGAGCGGGAAGATTCCGCAAGGGCCGGTCGCCGTTGAACCAAGTCGCAGGCCACAGGCCGGTGAATGGGCCCTGTCAGCAGTCGAAGGCTGGCGTGGTGAAATTGTGTACATGGTGATGGCAGGCGAGCAAGGGAAGATTCATCGATGTAAGGTGCGTGACCCGTCGTTTGTGAATTGGCCCGCGATCCAATGGGCAGTACTGGGGAATATCATTCCGGATTTTCCGTTGATCAACAAGAGCTTTAACCTCTCGTACGCGGGGAATGATCTCTGACCGTGAGGGGTAAGGGATGAGGCGTGAGGTGTAGGGAGCATGACAGCAAGTCGGCGTAATTTCTGTCCCAAAACCCCTGACGCCTAACGCTTCACGCCTCACGAGAAAGGAAAACATGTTTCGCATCATTAAGAAAAGTCTGAAGACCGGAGTTGTGACGGGCAATTATCCCCGAGCGGAGACGCCTGTTGTACCGGTTGCCCAAGAGGCTAAGGACAAGACCAAGCTCTTCAAACGGTCACTGACAATTCGAGAGGTGGACACGGGCTCCTGCAACGCCTGCGAGATGGAGATGAACGCGCTCATGAATCCCGTGTACGACGCCGAGCGGTTCGGCATTCACATCGCGGCATCGCCGCGCCATGCGGACGCGTTGGTGGTCACCGGCCCAGTAACCGTGAACATGGAGCGGGCACTGAAAGATGTTTATAAGCAGACGCCTGATCCGAAAATCGTTATCGCACTCGGTGACTGTGCCATTAACTGTGGCATCTTCAAAGGCAGCTATGCCGTGACAGGGCCGGTAGACAGACACATTCCTGTCGATGTTCGTATTCCCGGCTGTCCACCACGACCGTCTGAGATTCTCACCGTACTTACTGAACTGCGCAAAGCTGGCGATTAGAACAGTGAACGATTTACTACTCATTACATGGCTCGCTACCGGTGCTGAAGATGTCCGCCGGTTGTTCAACTTGGTCGATAGTTGCCAGAGCTTTCTTGCGATGCGAGTGACGGTTAGACCAGATCTCTACTGCTCAATTCTGCAAGCACGAAGGGCGGGAGAGGTTCAAGGCCTCTCTCGCCCTCAATGCCGGTTAAATCGTTCGCTACTTATTCGGCTGCGGGGTGTAACGGAGATAAGGCTTCACGGTCTTGAAGCCTTTGGGGAAGAGCGTCTTGGCTTCAGCGTCGTTCACAGCCGGGGTGATGATGCAATCCTCCCCATCCTTCCAGTTGGCGGGCGTGGCAACTTTGAACTTTGAGGTCAATTGGAGTGAGTCTATCACTCGTAGAAGTTCATCGAAATTTCTACCACATGAGGCTGGATAGGTTAAGGTTAACTTCACCTTTTTATCCGGCCCGATGATGAACACTGACCGAACCGTCATGTTGTCCATCGCGTTCGGATGGATCATGTCGTACAGGGTCGCGACCTTCTTGTCGGGATCGGCGATGATCGGATAGTTCATCGTCGTCTTTTGCGTCTCATTGATATCGTTGATCCAACCCTTGTGTGAGTCCAGCGGATCGACGCTGATGGCGATGACTTTTACACCCCGCTTCTTGAACTCCGGCGTAATCTTGGCAACGGTCCCCAACTCGGTGGTGCAGACGGGGGTATAGTCTTTCGGGTGCGAGAAGAGAATCCCCCACCCGCTGCCCAACCACTCATGAAAGTTGATGGTCCCTTCGGTGGTCGCTGCCGTAAAATTCGGTGCCTCATCTCCTAGTCGTAGTGCCATGATAGCCTCCCTTTATTCAAGCCAATGAATTAACCTCGCTCATCATACTACGATACTGTCCTTCCTAGACTAAGTGCAAGGGGGGACCGAGGCTTATTGACCAGCCGTAATGTTCAATTGACTTCTCACTTTTTCGTGATCCGACGCGGTCAGATCGACTTCGGTCAAGAAAACACGCTCGTCGGCAAGCTTGCCCTCCCCGGCTAATTGTCCACGTATCTGTTCTGCCCGTTGCTGCGCCAGGAGGTGGAGATCCGAGTCGGGAACCGGCATGGCGGCAACGAGCTGTTGCCTCATTTCCTCAATCGTAGGCAGTTTCGAAGCGACCTGCGCACCCTGCGCAGGCATCGAGAACGCCATGTTTCAAACAGGGCGTCGCATTCGCGAAGGCCTGCTGAATCTCCCCGATCGGCTCAGCGACATCCTGGCGGCGGAGCGCGATCAGGCGAAGATTCACGCGATCATCAGCAAAGAAATTCGACAAATCTTGGAGGCGCTGACCGATGGCCACGATCACGATGCAAAGCACACCACACAGGTTTACGATCCATGACGTCTCTTTTGTAGCTGCCACGGTCAAGGCCGCGCTGCGCCCGAGCCGCTGCCCGCGCTGCGAAGGCGTGTTAGTGCGGGATTTGGCCGTGTCCAAACTCACATATGTCTGCCAAGGGTGTGCCACGCGATGGGTGTCGGCCTGCTCCGCGTCATAGCCCCCGCCTTGGGGTTTGATCCTTCCTCTCCTAGAATATGCCTCCCTGCGAGGCCTCGATGCCCTTATCAATGCCACTGACCTACGTTTTGAGGTTCGGGGCACTGATCACGCTCCTATTGCTGAGTAGTGGACCAGCGCATGCGGAGTGGGAGGTAGTTACTGGCAACGACGAAGCAGGACTGACTGCATACGTGGATCAAGACACCATTCGCCGCAAAGGGGATCGGGTGAAGATGTGGCATTTGCTCGACTTCAATACTGCACAAACCGAAAGAGTCTTGTCGTTTTTGTCTGCCAAGGTTCAAACGGAATGGGACTGCGCAGAAGTGCGCCATCGGATACTTGCGTTCCTAAAGTATTCCGGCAATATGGGGACCGGTACGGTGGTTAATACAAACTCAATCGCTGACATTTGGGAACCAGTTGCACCGGATACCCTTGGTCAAAATATGTGGAAAGCTGCCTGCAGCAAGCAATGATCGCGCAGTCGCAAGCAACCTTCGATGTTATAAGATTCCAACAAAGCTTAACAACTTGCCGCTAATCACAGAAGGTTGTCAATGCAGTTTGTTGAGACCCCCGTCCAGACAATCAAAAGTGCAATCGAATTGTTTGTGTTCGCCTGTTTTTTCGACGACGCCGTCGCTCAAAAGCTGATCACACCGAAATCCTTTAGAGAGCAGGTCAGGCTGGACGAAGGCGGCCATGGGCTAGATTTCGAAGCAGTATTCGTAGCCGATCAGTTGAAAGCATATGCACGCAATATGATTCTTATGTCCCTTGGCACAACAGCGATAGCCACAAACAAGGCAATCGAGGCCGTCTTTGGAAGGGGGTTCGATCCTGCCGACACAAGTCCGAATGGATCGGCTAGGGTCATTCTGTATCAGATTCGGTGTGCCTTTGCCCATGACCCGCTCAATCCTGTGTGGACGCCAAACACAAACAAGTACAATCATACTTACCGAGTCACGGTCCAGGCGACAAGCCCGGAGTCAGGGAAGACCATGGCCCGTCCGATAGAGTTCCATCCTCCCACGCTCAAGAACAAGCACTTAGGTGCTGATGATTTCGGTGGCCTCGGCGGCTACATGGGGTTACTTTATTTTTTCCGTACCAAAGTTGAGGGTAACACCAGGGGCAATTTGCCGTATCCACCTCCCGTAGAGGAGGCTCAATCTTAATCCCCGCTGAGGGGCGGCGGGAGCGTCATGGGCATGGGCATGGAAAGATCGGCGGGGAAAGGTCCGCTGGCCTCGTTCGGGCCGGGGCCGTTCGTGGGTCAAGATGGCCTGGTGGAAGTGCGCTGGTAAATTGTTCAAAGGGAGAGGCCGTATCACTTAAGAAGCTGCTCCCAGTCTGCAACCACTTCATTGGCAAGCGTCAGCGCATCTTTTGTCGTGCCATTAGAAAATTTGAAGCTGAACGAGACCTCAGATTGGCGGTCAGAACCAGTAAACATACGGCGGTGCCTGAGGGC
>JBGPVY010000204.1:0-5751 GCA_041491905.1 Nitrospiraceae bacterium
GGCAGAAATTTATCAGTTTGTCGGACGCGACGGCTCGATCTCCCTCACCAATGTCCCGTCAGACTCGCGCTATCGAAAAATTGAGGTCGAATCCAGCCGACTCCACGTCACCTTGTCCGAGCGAGAACTCGAACCAGTCATTCGTCGGTACTCTTCGCAACACCAGCTCCATCCCGCGCTGATCCGAGCCGTCATCAAAGCTGAATCGAACTTTGATCCACGGGCGGTTTCTCGCGCTGGCGCCATCGGCCTGATGCAATTGATGCCGCAGACCGCCGTGCGTCTGGATGTGCGGGATATGTATGATCCGGATGATAATGTGGGCGGAGGGACGAAATACTTACGCCAGCTGCTCGACCGCTTCCATGGGAATTTACCGCTGGCCCTGGCGGCCTACAATGCCGGAGAGAATGCGGTCGACCGCTATCAGGCACTTCCCCCGTTCGATGAAACCAGGCAATACGTCCGGAAGGTTCTCCGATACTACCGCACGTTCCTTGTCCGCGATGGCGTCATCATGGAGCGTCTGGTCAGCCGATACGCCCCCGGAGAGACAACAGCAACCCCCGCGATTTCTGAGATGCCTTCCCACTAACGGCTTCCCCGCTCGATAGGCGACTGTGTTGTTGCCAACCGGCCCGCTTGGCATCTGGAAAATCTGACCGGTAATGGGCCCCGACGCTATTCTCTCGCCATAGCGCCGCTTCCGCGACGCATTGCGCCACCTGCACCATGTTTTTCACTTCCAGCGCTGCTCGACTTGCAAACGGCTGGGTCACGAGTTGGGCCCACCGTGACAGTTGAGCACAGGCTCTGATGAGTGACTCACCTGAACGAATGACACCGACTTGTCCCCACATCGTTCGCCGAAGTGAGCTTCGCAACTTTTCCGCATCATCCAGTGTGCCGAATTGGCCCGCTCGGAGCGTGGCCTCCTGAGACGACAGTGCAGGGAGCGCGTGCCTGTCGGCAAAAGCCACGGCTGTTAATGCCGCACGCACGCCAAACACCAATCCTTCGAGCAAGGAATTACTCGCCAGACGATTCGCTCCATGCACACCGCTACAGGCCACCTCCCCGGCGGCAAAGAGCCCTGGAACGGTCGTCGCACCGTTCAGATCAGCCCAGACCCCACCCATCATATAATGCGCGCTGGGAGACACAGGGATCCATTCCTCCGTGATATCGATGTCATATCGAAGGCACGTCGCATAAATCGTCGGGAATCGCCGCTTCACGAACTCGGCCCCCAAGTGGGTGACGTCAAGATACACATGACGCGCTTTCGTCGCCGCCATCTCCGCTAAGATCGCACGGGACACGATGTCTCTCGGCGCTAATGCGCCCATGGGGTGGTATCGCTGCATGAACAGCGCCCCTTTATTGTTGCGCAGGTGCGCACCCTCGCCTCGCATCGCTTCCGACAGCAAGAACGGCGGACTCGACGGCAAATACAGTGCGGTGGGATGGAATTGCACGAACTCCATATCTTGAAGCACCGCGCCCGCACGCAGTGCCATGGCCATCCCATCACCGGTGGCGTTCGGGGGATTAGTCGTCCGCGCATAGATCTGCCCGGCCCCGCCGGTGGTCAGCACGATCGCGCGAGCCGGCAACACGAACTGGCGACCAGACCCTTCATCCAGCACAACGGCCCCGCAGCAACGTCCGGAGTCGACTACGAGATCCACGGTAAAGTGATGATCCAGTCGCCGAATATGCTCCTGCCGATTCACCTCGGCAATCAACACTCGCACCATCTCGTTTCCCGTCGCATCCCCCCGCGCGCGCAGAATGCGGCTTCGGCTGTGGGCAGCCTCCCGAGCGAACGCGAACTTGCCGCCGACTTTGTCGAACTTGGCCCCCCACCCGATCAATTCTTGAATCCGCTCAGGTCCTTCTTCGACGAGGACCCGCACTGCTTCTTTCCGGCAAAGCCCATGCCCCGCTTTGAGCGTGTCGGTTAAATGGATGGCCACGTCGTCTTCTTCACTCATCGCCACCGCCACCCCGCCCTGTGCATGGATCGAACTGCTCTGAAGCGGATGCCCTTTCGTCAACACCATGACACGGCCGGCACGGCTCAACTCCAACGCCGCGCGAAGACCGGCCACACCGCTCCCAATGACCAAGAAATCGGCCTGCACCGGAGCACGGGATCGACGAGATGGCATAGATTAATTCTTCTTGGGAGAACGTGTGGGGTCGATTGTGGCCTGCCGAGCTTTTATACCGAAGGGAGAATCGCCCTGAACCCCGCGCAAAAGAATCGACTGTGTTCCGACCCACTGCAATCGCGTGTGGCCTCGCTGACGGAGACCTGAATCGTCCGCGTCTTTTTTCCACAGCCCTTGCCAATGCACGAACACATCGATGTCGTCTCCTTCGATCATGATGCGCTCGACCGCGAAGTCCAATGTGATGGCACTGAATGTCTCGAAATCGCCCTGGGCCTCTTCCCGTAGCCGCTCAAGCTGGTCAATCGGCATCATGAGCGAGGCCAGATCCGACGAATCTTTCTTCACATACGCTTGGCGAAGCGATTCCACCGCCTGATCGATACGGAGGTACCGTTCATGATCTTCGGGATATTGAATCGTCTTGCCACTGCAGCCGACGCCGATCAAGAATATCGAGCCGAGCAAGACCAAGACGGGAAACAGTGGGAATTTGTACGGTAACATGACGGATGCAGTATAGGAACGGGTGTCAGGCAGGTCAAGCGGCCCGTGAGCTGGCCCTCGCCGCATCGCAGGTCCCCCGATCGCTCGGCCCAGGCCCAACCATGATTAATTTAATCCGTCGACGACCTTGCAATTTGAGGCGAAAACTTCTACACTCCGCGCCTTGCAGGAGAGAGAACGCATGTCCAGTGTGCTGAAAAAACGCCGGAAGAAAATGCGCAAGCACAAGTACAAGAAGCTGCGCCGGCGTCAAAAGTTTGAACGTCGTAAAAGCTAGGCTCACCCGATAAGGGGGAGGAGGGGGCCGTGCCCGAAGGCAAGAAGGTTCGCATCCGCGTCCGGACCGTGAACTGCATCTACGTTGGCGACTTTCTCATTCCTCCCATGCGGAATCGTGTGTCCGATGCAATTAACGAAGAGCAACGTCTCTTCATCAGTCTTACCGACGTTTTGATCAATGATAAGGATCGCTCGAACTTCGTGGCCATCAACAAGAACCTGATCGAATCCGTCGCAGAACTATAGCTGTCAACAACGCCTCCGGCTTCGTCTCCTCCTCTGCCGTTCTGTCTTGGTTTTCCGTAGCCACCTCCTCAACAGGATGCTGAAAAAGCCCGCCAGCAGCGTTCTCGTATCGCTCAGATCCTCACCGTACCCCAGAGGTTACGCCTCGGATCTATACTCGCTGCGGCCTTGCTGGACGGCCTTTTTGAGCATCCTGCAAGATCGTACTCCTGTTGTGCCACACGTGTACTCCATCGAAATTCAACCGTACCAACATAGTTCTTTCGCAGTCTGCTAAGATCGCCCCTCATCATGTCCACCTTCTCACGATTTCTCCCGTTCCTGAAGCCCTACCTGTCCCGCATGGTGCTCGCAGGCCTGCTGGTCATGGGTGTCGCCGCCATCAATCTGGCCCTGCTGCGGTTGGCCGGCACGCTGTGGGACATCATTACCGTGCAGCACGACCAGTCCAGGATGACGGACTTAATCACCGTCTTTCTCGGGCTCGTCGTCCTGCAGGGGCTCTGTTCGATGGGCCATAGCTATCTGACTGCGTGGATTTCACAGCGCATCGTGGCCGACTTTCGCCAGCATCTCTTTGCGCATCTGCATACATTATCGGTGAGTTTCTTTGCCCGCCGGCGAACCGGCGAACTCCTCTCACGGCTCATGAACGATGTGACGGTCATCCAATCGGTCGTCACCGAAACGCCGATCGACAGTGCGAAACAGCTCGTGACCTTCGTCGGAGGAATCACCTTCTTATTGACGATGAATTGGAGGCTTTGCCTCTTGATTCTGGCTCTGCTCCCTTTGCTCGTCCTCGTGGCCAAGTTCTTCGGGCGAAGACTGAAATCCCTCTCGACCTCGATTCAAGATCAAACCGCTGCATTGAGTACCCTGATCGAAGAAGTGATCTCCGGCATCCGGATCGTGAAGTCCTTCGTCCAAACACAGCGAGAAGAGACCAGGTTTGCCGCGCAAGTCGAACAGACCTTGGCGTTGTCGATGCGACGGGCTGGCACCATGGCGGTGTTTATTCCCGTCATCAGCCTCCTCACCTTCTCTGCCGCAGCGGCGGTGTTGTGGTACGGGGGAAGCCAGGTCATCGACAGGAGTGTGTCGCCAGGCGATCTCTTTGCCTTCATCCTCTTTGCCGGAATTCTGATCGGCCCCTTCAGTTCCGCTGCCCGCGTGTTCGCGCAGATCAGGGAGGCACAGGGTGCCACCCAACGGGTATTCGAAATTCTGGACTCACGCTCCGAGGTGAGCGACTCCCCCGCGGCCACGTCGCTGTCCGCCGTCTCGGGACACATCCGGGCAGAACACGTCAGCTTTGCCTACGATCCACGCCAACCGGTCTTGACGGATGTGTCGTTCGAAGCCAAGCCAGGCGAACTAGTCGCCATCGTCGGTCCCACCGGCGCCGGAAAGACAACCATGATGAACTTGCTCCACCGCTTCTACGATCCGACTGAGGGGCACATCACCATCGACGGGCAAGATCTCCGCCAGGTCACAATGGACAGTTGGTATCGGCAGATTGCGCTGGTTCCGCAAGAGACGATCTTGTTCGGCGGGACGATTCTCGACAATATCCGCTACGGAGACGAGACGGCCACTCAGGAAGAGGTGGTGGCGGCGAGCCGTGCGGCCCATGCCCACGACTTCATCATGAGCTTTCCGGACCAGTATCAGACCATCGTGGGGGAAAAGGGGATCAATATGTCGGGCGGACAGCGGCAGCGCATCGCCATCGCCAGAGCCATAGTGAAAAATCCACGGATCTTGTTGTTGGATGAAGCCACCTCTGCCCTTGACAGTGAGTCGGAACGACTCGTCCAGGAGGCGCTAGAACAACTCATGAAAGGCCGAACGACCTTTGTGATCGCCCACCGCTTGACGACCATCCAACGAGCCGATCGCATTCTCGTCCTCAACAAAGGGCGCCTCGTGGAAACCGGCACCCATGCCGAACTCATGGACCGTAAAGGACTCTACCAGTACCTCTACACCCTACGGCTCACCGAACTCCCCGCGTAAGCCCTCTCGACGAATGGTTGGAGGTGGACGGTAGACGATCCCGTTCGCGACCGATCTCGACAACTCGCAACAACGTGGCGAAGCCCGCCCAGAAATTCTTCGGGGCTTCGTGTTTACATCCCAATCGTTTCGATTAACTGCATGTCTTCGGGAGTGAGGGTGAGCTGTTCCGCTTGGAGATCATCTTTCATATGTTGCGAGTTCGTGGTGCCGGTCAACGGAAGCATCCCGACCTGCATCGCAAACCGAAACACAACTTGCGCGAGACCGGTCTCTAAGCGTTGAGCGATGGCCCGAATACCTGGATCAGCAAACACTTCTCGATTGGCGGTCAACAGCGAAAAGCCTTGATAGATGATGCCATGGGCCCCGCAGATCTCCCGCACCTCTTTGTCCCATCCAAGTGCGGCATAACAGCGGTTTTGCACCATCATGGGTTTCACCGTTGCCTGGGCGCAGAGCTGGGTGAGCTGTTCAGCCGTGACATTGCTGATGCCGATCATTTTTGTTTTCCCTGACC
>JBGPVY010000087.1:0-9746 GCA_041491905.1 Nitrospiraceae bacterium
CAAAGGACTGGTCATGCCGCGAGATCGTTCAGCTGGAGAATTCGGTCCATTCACCACGTCACTCCCGGCTCAGGCACATTCGTTGAGCCAGACCTGTTTCGCACCGCGGCAGACAACGGAGCTCCGCTGCCCGACCACCGCTCGGCTCAATGCCTACGTATATTGTTATCAGGGTACTTGACTGCCGCGGTTTGTCATCATTTTTCTGCCTTTGGCACACCTCTACATCAGTTAGTTCGCGGCTAAATCTCTACTCATACCTCGCCTCGTGATCGCGAGGATCATCCTCTGTGGCACGGAAACGATCGCACAAACCGTGGTTTTCATTTTTGCGCGTCACATTTCTTGGTAGCTTGCCTACGAGATGTTGTAAATGTGTCCCTTTCGGTTGACGACAGTTCCATCCATTACAAAGGAGATCTTTATGAAAGAGGCAGGATCAACAGGGAATACAACGAGCCTGTCCTCGGCAAGTCCGTCACAGCCAAACTAGCCCACCAATGCCACTCCGACAGGCTAGTTTGATGTCTCCAACCCTCAAAGTTCCTATACCAACGTGGGCAACGTGTCTTCGACCCGTGAAGAAGTGGTGCTGGCCTTTGGTGTAAATAATGTGTGGAGTGGCAGCCACTGCGTCGGGCTCACAGGTTCAGCTGACGAACCATATCGTGCTGAACCCCTATGCGGCGAAGCGGTTGGCTGCCGTGCTCGATCGCGTGGTCGCCGAATATGAGTCGAAGTTTGGGACGTTGTAGGACGACGCCGGTCCACAAGCCAATGCGGCCTAAGAGAATGAAGCCCCACCGGACGTCGTCTGGTCCGTAGAGGGCGCTTCAGCAGCCTTGAGGTGATTTGATTGGCTACAGGGCGCGACCGCCCGGCCAGCCAGAAATCCCGTCGCCCAGGCCCATTGAAAATTGAAGCCGCCGATGCGACCGTCGCAGTCGAGGATCTCCCCGATCAGATAGAGGCCTGGCACCAACTTGGATTCCATCGTCCTGAAGTTGATCTCTTCGAGAGGGACCCCACCCGCCGTCACTTCTGCGTAGTTCCAGCCGCGATCCTGCACGATGGGAAATCGAAACTTGGTCAGTGCAGTCAGGATGTGGTCTCGATCCTTGCGCTGCAGTTGGGCGATGGTCGTGTGCACCTCGCATCCGACGTGATGAATGACCGCCTCAGCGAATCGTTGGGGAAGCCGTTGCGCCAGTGTCTTGACCAGTGAGCGTCGGGGATTGTCTCGCATCTGCTCCATGAACCACTCCCGCACCTGTTCCAGGTTTTGACCAGGCAGCATGTTGCCATAAACGGCTACGGCTTCTTTTTGCTCCTGTGCCAGGCACCAGAAGCGGCTCGCGTCCATGACCACTGGCCCACTGATGCCGAAGTGGGTCCAGAGTAAACTCCCCGTCCGGCAGTCGACGATGCGACCCTTCACCACTGTGGTCAACTCGACGTCATGCGAGAGACCGGAAAGTGTCTTGTGAAACATCGTGTCGTCGAGCACAAGTGGCACGAGTGCCGGGACGGTGGACGTCACGTGATGGCCGAGTCGACAGGCGAGGCTGTACCCAAACCCGTCACTCCCCGACCTGGGAATCGATCGGCCTCCGGTCGCCAGAATGACCTTCCTTGCGTGTAAGACTCCTTGCGAATGGTGAATCACAAACCCATGGCCATGATCCGTGACACGCTCGATATTACCCACGCGATGGTTCGACTGAATCTCAACCCCAAGTTCACGACACCGCTCAACAAGCGCGTGCAGGACGGTCCGGGCTTTGTCGGTCACCGGAAAGAACTTCCCGGTCTCTTCGCGTTTGAGCTCGACCCCTAACGAGACAAACCACTTCACGGTCTGCTCAACGGAGAACGCCGCCAGCACGTTCTTGATGATCCGGCGATTGCCAAAGTAGTCGGTGGGGGTAACGACCTCGTGCGTGACATTACAACGGCCGCCCCCAGAGACGAGGATCTTGGCGCCGATCGTTTTCACACCATCGAGAAGCGCGATCCTCTGCGGGCGGTCGCCCTTTGCGGCCACCTCTGCCGCGAAAATCGAGGCTGCCAGCCCGGCGGCGCCCGCACCGATCACCGCAACATCATGCATGTCGTCATGTATAGACATTAGAGAGTTTTAACTGCCAGTTAACACCCTATTAATCTTGCAATGCTAGAGTTTCCCTTGTGCAAGGCCGACTCGTCGGCGCTGGAACACATGAGAGTGGGAGGTGGACACGATGACCTGTCAAAAATGCAAAGGGCTGATGGTGAAAGAGTGGCGGCCGGAGTTTTCGCAGGAAGCCGCGGTGCTCCGCTGTATCAATTGCGGGCTGGTTCTCGATCCGTTGATTGCACAGAATCGCGTGACCCCGTTGCGCGCGAAGCAGCGGGTCCTGAATGCGGCTTGATGGTTCGTTCGAGCTCGTGAACTAGTTCGGTCGGTGTGGACGATTTGCCGCACTGACCGAATTGGGCAGGTGTGGACGTTGCGTTCGTGGTTAGACCGAAAACTCCGCCCATAAGAATGTGTGATCTGAGGGGTCTTTCGCTCGCCGCGGCTCGACGTCCACCTCTACCCTGACACAGTGCTCTGCCAACGAGGCCGTCGCCAGAATATGGTCGATGCGCCAGCCTTTATTCGCTTCCAGCGAACCAGGCGCCCGATAATCCCAAAAGGTATACTGCTGCCGGTCCGGATAGAGTTTCACGAACACGTCCTGAAATCCCCATGCCAACGTGTTCTCATACGCCCGCCGTGCATCCTCGTGATAGCAGACATGCTGGAGATGTTTCTCGGGGCTGTGCACGTCCATCGGCCGCGGCGCGACGTTCATGTCACCGCACCAGATAGCCGGTTTGTTCGGCGACATATGCTTCTCGAAATACTTGCGGAGTCGATTGTACCAGCTAAGCTTGTATTGATACTTGGGTGAGTCGATCTCGAACCCCTGCGGTACGTAGGTATTGACGATGGGAATCCCCTTGATCACCACACGCAAGAGCCGCGCCTCCTCCGATTCGCCTCCATCATCAAACCCGTATGCCGCCGCTTCCGGTTTCTCCCTGCTCAATATCGCGACGCCGTTGTAAGACTTCATCCCCCGGTAGGTGATTTCGTACCCGGATTCCGCCAGTGCCAGCAGCGGAAACTCGCTGTCCTGGACTTTGGTTTCTTGAAGGCAGAGCACATCGGGCTTCTGCGTGGCCAGCCAGTCGAGCACGATCGGCAAACGTTTGCGGAGAGAATTGACGTTGAAGGTGGCGATCTTCATTCAGAGACCCATCGATATTCAGGCCGCCGCATCCTAGCAAAAGGCCCACGGGGGAACAAGGCGAGTGAAAGGGTCAATGAAGCGGTAGCAGAGGAGGCGATGCCGGGCCTCTGCATGACTGATTCGGTGTGACGTCATGACGGTGAATCGAGCCCCCGAAGAGTTTCTTCCGCGCCCGCCTCGATCCGAGAGGTGCCCCAACATAGAACGGCCCTCAGGAGGAAAGACCTCCCGAAGGCCAGGCAATCGGCTGACGCGACTGCGAGAAATTATGGCGTAGCAGCAGGAGCGGGGGCTGACATCGGAGCAGGAGCTGCCGGAGCGGCACCCTTGGCCTCTCCGCTTTTGGCTTTTGCCGCGTCTTTGTGCGCCTTCATCTTGTCCTTCATTTCATGGCGCTTCGCCTTCATCTTCTCCTTATGTTCATTTTTCTTGCCCTTCATCTCTTCCTTATTCGCCTTCATATCGCCCTTCATCGCATCTTTCTCAGCCTTCATCTCGTCCTTCATATTACCCATCTCGCCCTTCATGGCATCCTCAGCCACGACCAGCGAGCTGGTTCCAATCAGGCACAGAGCGGCAAAGGCGACGACGATCAATTTCTGCATGCGGCACCTCCTTATAGGGGCATGAGTGTGAGATGAACCAATAATGTCGTGATCAGGCAAAACCGGCCACAGCGTCGCACGTCTTTCGGGGCCTGTCAAGGACCGCCAGGACCGGCCTTGCGACGCACTGTCGAACGCCCGTTCAGCATATGGAGACCAGATAGCGCAAGAGAATCGCCTGTTCGACGCGCGAGCGACCATGATCGGGGGCGGAAAATCTCAGGATCAAATTCACGCGGCCGGCTTTGGGTAATTGAGTCGTGATCCGAGGCTCCGGAGACGGAGCTTCGAGTTGGTGGTCTGCTCCAACAACTTCATCTGACGATCAGAGCATTACTTAGCGTTGAGCGTGTCATGGGTTCCCGGCACACATTCTTCTCGTTTCCACTGTTTCAGAATCTTCTGTTCGTCGAAGTTCAGGGTATAGCGGTAGCAATACAACATTTCTTTGGGCCCTTCCCCCGCTTTTCCCATCAACGAGGTGGCTTGCTTCGTAGCATTGGCCAGACCTGCAAAATGCAACTGGCTCAATTCCTTTTCGGCCAAGGGCACGCGATAGGTCCAGACTGAATCCCCCCCGAGAACAGGTGTCTTCGCCGTATGAGGCGGACCCAACTTCTCCGTCACCTCGTCTTGCGTGAGTCGATCCACGCCCTTCTTGAAATAGCCGTCGTGCCACGGACCTCCGCAGGCGAGCATCGTCCCTGCGAGGAGGAGCATCCCGACCGTGAAGAGATGCTGATACACTCGTCTCATGACTTAGGCTGGTCCTTGTGCTCTTGCATGCGCTTCACGCGACAATAGAGCGCATAGCCTTGGGCCAACATGCCGGTGGCTAACAAGCCCAACGCCGTCTGCAGCCATCGTGCACCCGTGTCTTCCAGTCCATGGATCCCGATGACGAACCCGAGCGCAATCGCCACGATCCCCACGAATCGCGCGATCATCCCGTTCATGCGCAAGTTGATGGGAGCCGGCTCGTTGTGCATCGCCATAAAGGGTACGCTACACTGGATGGCACTGCCGGTTCAACTCCGCTTCGCGCAAAAGTTGTTGGCACGCAGCTTCAGCGAGACCGCCTCGTCTGCACGCCCTAATTTCCCCAAGGAATTGGCACGGAACGAGTGTATCTGTATCGTCGCATGCGAGATACGAGATACGCTTCACGAGGAACGCGCTTTCGGGCGGCGTCGCGACGAACCGTCATGAATAATGCGGGCTAGTCGGTCAGGTCAACCAGGTCCATTGCGAGAAGGTGGCAGCCTGCCCGAGTCTCTGTGCCTCTGCATCCACGACATTCCAGATAAGGGCGTTCTCGACGAGAAAGCGGCGTCCTGTTGAAGCAATTCTCACACCTTGATAGGTGTCGAGATAGCCGCGTGTTCTGGCTTGCTCCAACATCCATTCGCGTTCGGCCCGATTCGTGGACTCCGCCGTCAGACGCGACGGTGTCCGCGTCAGGTCCTCCCAGGTCATTTCCCATAGCTCCAACGCGATCTGATTGCCGTAATTGAGGAGAGGGTCCTCTTCCATCCCGTGGGATATGACGGCAAAGGGAGACTGGAAGAGCGCGTGGGACTGATAGTCCTGACCGCCCGTTCGTTCAAGCAGTTCACGCCCTGTCCAGTGACGGAAACTGTTAAGGAGCAGTTGCGACCACTCCATGACGGCGGGATTGGTCCATATCTGAGAAGTCACGGCACAACCCTCTGGGACAGCCGCAGGGAAGGGGCCTCGTACCCACTGACTTTGCGGTGTACCACGCCCGGTTGGCCAACGCAAGAATATGGTGAGCACTCTTGTACAGACCATGGGAAGACTCTGTATAATGTGGCCTCCTCTCGAATGAACCCTTTCGAGTGTGACCGATCATTGAGGAGTCACCATGGCCGTTCAGACCCTCTTCGAAAAAATCTGGGAGTCCCACGTCGTCCGCGCAGAACCTGACGGGACCACCTTGCTCTATATCGATCGTCAGCTGGTCCACGAAGTGACATCGCCGCAGGCGTTTGAAGGACTCAAGCTCTCGGGCCGCCGGCCTCGACGTCCGGGTGCCACGTTGGCGGTGCCGGATCACAACGTCCCGACCACCGACCGGACCGTGGGCATCGCCGATCCCCTCAGTGCGAAACAGGTCCAGACGCTTGAGGAGAATTGCCGTGACTTCGGCATCACACTCTTCGGCATGAACGACATCCGCCAAGGTGTGGTGCACATAATCGGACCCGAACAGGGCTTTACCCTGCCGGGGACGACCATCGTGTGCGGCGATTCACACACTTCGACACATGGAGCGTTCGGCGCGTTGGCCTTCGGCATCGGCACCAGCGAAGTGGAGCATGTGCTGGCCACGCAATGTTTGGTACAAATGCGGCCAAAGACGATGGAGATTCGCGTGGACGGCATGCTCTCGGATCGTTGCTCGGCAAAGGATGTGATTCTCGCAATCATCGGAAAGATCGGAACAGCCGGCGGAACCGGCTATGTCATCGAGTACACGGGCTCGGCGATCCGCGCCCTCAGCATGGAAGGGCGCATGACGCTTTGCAACATGTCGATCGAGGGCGGCGCACGCGCCGGGATGGTCGCACCGGACGAGAAAACCATCGCCTATATCAAAGGGCGTCCGTTGGCTCCGAAGGGAGCGCTGTTCGAGCAGGCCGTACAAGCATGGCAGCAACTCAAGACCGATGCAACCGCGACGCAAGATATGACCGTCACGATGCGGGCCGAGGAGATCGCGCCGCAAGTCAGCTGGGGCACAAGTCCCGGGATGGTGACCGGCGTGGACCAACGCGTCCCCGATCCGCACGCGATAGCGGATGAAAAAACCAGGAAGGCGACAGAGCGGGCGTTGGAGTATATGGGTCTCCGTCCGAACATGCCCATTACCGACATTACGATCGATAAGGTCTTCATCGGATCCTGCACCAATTCGCGCATCGAGGATCTTCGCCTGGCCGCAAGCTTGACCAAGGGCAAGCATGTCGCGAAGACTGTTCATGCGATGGTCGTGCCCGGTTCAGGTCTCGTGAAACAGCAGGCCGAACAGGAAGGGCTCGACCGCCTGTTCAAAGAGGCGGGATTCGAGTGGCGGGAAGCCGGCTGCAGTATGTGCCTGGCGATGAATGCCGACGTGCTTCAGCCCGGAGAGCGCTGCGCCTCGACCAGCAATCGAAACTTCGAAGGGCGCCAGGGGGCCGGCGGACGGACCCATCTCGTGTCGCCGGCGATGGCCGTCGCTGCGGCGGTCGAAGGCCATTTCGTCGACATCAGGAAGTGGATGTGAGAAGCGTCAGGCGTAAGGGGATTGACGAAAGGAGTGCAACAGATCTTTCACGCCTTACGCCTCACGTTTCACGCCTAACGAGGAATTTTATGGAATCTTTCACGACACTCACCGGGTTAGTCGCGCCACTGGACCGCGTCAATGTCGATACCGATCAGATCATCCCGAAGCAATTTCTGAAGACGATCAAGCGGACCGGGCTCCGCGAAGGCTTGTTCTACGATTGGCGAAAGCAGAAGGACGGTTCACAGGACCCGGCGTTCTTTTTGAATCAACCGCGCTTTCAGGGCGCGGCGATTCTCCTGACGCGCGATAACTTCGGGTGCGGATCGTCGCGTGAACATGCCCCCTGGGCGCTCCTCGACCAAGGCTTCCGTTGTGTCATCGCGTCGAGCTTCGCCGACATCTTCTACAACAACTGCTTCCAAAACGGCATGCTGCCCGTGGTATTGAAGGCCGGCGAGGTCCTGGCGATGATGAATGACGTCCTTGCGACGCCCGGGTACCAACTGACGGTAGACCTCGGAAGCCAGACGGTGACTACCCCGGACGGCACCCGCACTCGCTTCGAGATCGACCCCTTCAGAAAAGACTGCTTGTATCGGGGTCTCGACGCTATCGGATTGACGTTGCAACACGAGGCAACCATCGCCGCCTACGAAGCTCGACGGAAGGCCGAGGTCCCCTGGCTATTCGCCGACCTCCAATCGTGAACTGAATAGATTCCCCTATGAAGTGGCTGTGGCTCCCGAAACTCATACTGACGTTACTTCTGTTTCTGGGTGCGGCCTATCTCCTCGTCGCCTTCAACTACAGTTACTCAGACGGGAACCGAGCCGGCTATATTCAGAAATTTTCCCACAAGGGCTGGATCTGCAAGACGTACGAAGGGGAGATGGCCATGACCACGGTGCCGGGTGTCGCCCCGGTATTGTGGGTCTTTTCAGTCAGGGATGAGAAAGTGGCGTCACAACTCTCGCAGGCCATGGGAAAACGATTGGTCCTGCACTACAAAGAGTATCGCTACCTCCCCACGACTTGCTTCGGAGAGACCTCTTACTACGTCGATCGCGTCGATGTCACTGAATAAACTCTCTCTTCTGGTCGCCCCTCGCCCGAACATTGGCGATTGCAGCAGAAACGTTCATGAATAATCCGCGCTACGACATCCGCTATTGGCCGTTCCGCCAATAACCTCCCCCGCCACCGGCTGTCAGTACGCCGCAAGCGCCCACACCGTTCCAATGAAGGTCCCCGCAGCAAGCTGCGGGGTATGCGGCGAAGGAGAATTACCGAAGCTTCAATGCTGATCCGCGTTCATGCCATCACGAACACACCAGACTTGGACGCTGTGGGCCCAATTAATGAAGGTCGCGCCGCCGCCCAAGCCGAAATGCACGGCCCACGAACCCCTGGCGTCCTCATCGACCCTCGTCGCCGACCAATAGACGGTCGACTGGACCGTCAGAAACGGATGGCCCGGCGGAAGAGTCGGGCCCGGAGGAGCTATGGAGGGATCCACCAGAGTAGTGAGCTCTTGGAGTGATGGAAGCCGCCAGCCTTTCTGCCCTCCGACACTCTTCTCAATGCAGGTACGGCGTGCCACGCTCCACTTGGCGCTCGTCGTCTGCGGTGACCTCTCCCAGACCAGGCCGGTTTCTTTATCCAGCACCGCGTCGTTGTTGAAGGCCGCCAGGACGACAAACCGCTGCGCTGCCGGCAGGGCTTTGCCCTGGTTCTGGGTAACGCTCGGCAGATCGGTCGATACTCCTAGCACGCCCGCTGATGCGTCTGCACTGCCACAGCCTGCCACGAGCAGCCCACCAAGCACCAGCGCGCCCATCGTGACTGTGAAAAACCGTCGTCTCTTCATCACTCCCTCTTTTAGCCCGCATTATTCATGCGGTTCGTCGCGAAAGCCTGTGAGAACGGGCTGGTTGTTCAGATCTGTTTGGTTTGTCTCGTTTGTTTGGTTGAACAAAACCAATTCGATGAACTAAACAAACCAGATAGACCAGATGAACCAGACAGACGCTTCACGTACAAGAACAGCGGGTCGGCGCTTGCAGCAGAAACGCTCATGGATAATGCAGGCTAGATCCACTTCTTTCGTTTGAAAAATCCCAGCATGGCGATCGCGATCGCCACCATCAGCCCGAGCACCAGCGGGTAGCCCCATTCCCACTTAAGCTCCGGTATGTGCTCGAAATTCATCCCGTAGATACCGACGATGAAGGTCAGCGGCATGAAAATCGTCGTTATGATCGTCAGAACCTTCATCACAGCGTTCAGCCGATAGCTGATGCTCGAAAGATAGATATCGAGACTGGCTGAGACCATTTCGCGAAGCGTTTCGATGGTATCCACGATCTGAACCACGTGATCGTACACATCTCGGAAGAATACCTTCGTTGATTCCCGTAAGAAGGGGCATTCCGATCGGGAGAGATTGTTCGTCGCTTCACGAAGTGGCCACACAGCCCGCCGCAGAAACAGCAACTGCCGTTTGAGGGAATGAATCTGGCGCAGCGTCTCCGGCTTAGGATCGCTGACCACCAGATCTTGCAGCGCTTC
>JBGPVY010000022.1:0-20309 GCA_041491905.1 Nitrospiraceae bacterium
AAGGCCCGCGCTCGGGATAAACCTCGTCTTGGCGCGCTGACGGCTGTGTTGGTGGAATATTGCGCGCAGTTGTGATCATCCCACCCACCCCTTATAAAGTGATAGCTCGATGCGGCCTTGCCCGCGGAACGGCGCGTCTCGGCGCGCCGGGGTTGGGCGGGTGAGATGTCTGGCCTTTTTGAGCATCCTGTAGTCTCCTCGTCCTATCTCATTTCATCGAGTCTTGATTGGAGAATGCTGAGCGCTGCGATCGCTGCGGTCTCGGCCCGCAAGATTCGTGGTCCAAGGGTGAGCGGGAGGAAACCCTGCTCCTGTGTAAGGCGCTGCTCGTCCGGTGTCCATCCCCCTTCCGGTCCTACCAACAAGACAATCGGATGCTGACGGTCCGGTGGCAACGGCATGGTGGCGAGTGAAGGGCCGCTGGAACGTTCCGCGAGCATGCCCTTCAGAGGCGCCGAGGCATATCGTCGGCAGATCTCTGCGAGGTCTACCGGGTCTGCGATAGTGGGAAGGGTCCATCGTTCCGACTGTTGTGCCGCGTCCCGTGCAATGCGCTCCCATCTGGATCGTCGATGTTCCATACGTTCCGGGTTGGGCTTGATGACGCTGTGCGTGCTGTGAATGGGCACAATGATCGCGACTCCAAGTTCTGTGGCCTTCTGAATGACCCAGTCCATCTTGTCGCCTTTGATCAACGCCTGTCCGAGCACGATCGGTGAAGTTCTGCGCGCCGGCTCGGTGTGGTGATCGATGATGCGGCTGTCGATGGCCTGTGAGGTGACGTGGGTCACTTCCACGCGATAGCGCGTTCCGCATCCGTCGTTCAGGGTGAGGGAGTCTCCTGGGTGCAAGCGGAGACTATCGCGAAGATGATGGAGGAGGTCACCGGTTATGCGGACCGTGGGGGGAGTGATGGCGCCAGGGTCGACGAAGAACGTGGGCATAGTGCGGGAACCGCCGGCGCTATTCGAAGAAGGTCTTCATCTTGTCGAAGAAGCCGTCGCTATCCTCTTCCATCGACATGCCGCTCTCTTTGGCAAACTCTTTGAGTAATTCTTTCTGACGAGCGGTCAGTTTGGTTGGAATCTGAATCTTGATGACAAACAATTGGTCGCCCGTACTGTGGTTCTTGAGGCTGGGAATGCCCAGGCCTTTGATGCGCAGGGTCTTATCTTGTTGCGTGCCGGCAGGAATCTTGATGACCGTGGTGCCTTTCAGCGTGGGGACCTCAATTTTTCCTCCGAGTACAGCTGTGGCAAAATGAATCGGGACGTCACAGAGGATATCGTGTCCTTGGCGTTGGAAGATCGGATGCGGCTTGACGGTAATCGCCACGTATAGATCGCCTGGCGGGCCTGCATTGACTCCGTGCTCCCCTTCGTTCGAGAGGCGCAGGCGCATGCCTGTCTCGATGCCGGCCGGGATATGTACGGCGATGGTCCGCTCTCGATAAGTGCGTTGACGGCCCTGGCAGGCAGGGCAGGGTTCTGTGACGATTCGTCCCGCTCCCTCGCATTGGCCGCAGGGACGGGTGATGCTGAAGAACCCTTGCTGGAATCGCATCTGTCCGGCCCCTTTGCAGCTGGGGCACGTCTTGACCGATGCCGCGCTCTTGGCGCCGCTCCCTTTGCAGTCGCTGCATACTTCCCATCTCGGGATTTTAAGTTTGGCCTCTTTCCCGTAGACGGCTTCTTCGAAGGTCAGCTCCAGATTGTATTGGAGGTCATTGCCGCGCTCCGCCCGATTGCCGCCTCGCTGGCCCCCGAAAAAATCCTCGAAAATGTCGTTGAAGGCGTCGCCGAACCCGCTTCCGCCGAATCCGAAGCCATTCGGACCGCCACCTTGCTGAGCTCCGGCGGTGCCGAACATATCGTAGCGTTTGCGTTTGTCTTGGTCGCTCAGCGTCTCGTAGGCTTCGTTGACTTCCTTGAATTTTTCTTCCGACGTTTTTTTCTGAGCCTCTCCTGTTTGGAGATCGGGATGGTGCTGGCGGGCCATCTTCCGATAGGCCTTTTTGATTTCGTCGTCGGACGCGGTTCGTTCGACGCCTAAGGTCTCGTAGTAGTCGCGCTTGGACACGGACGCTGTCTCTCCGGGTGATAGAGCAGCGAGACCGAACCCCGTGCATTGACGAAGCTCGGTCTCGTTGACGGTATTCTAACTTATTTTTTGTCTTTGTCTACTTCTTCGAATTCCGCATCGACGACCTTTTCATCCGTCTTAGTCTCGCCGGCTCCAGTTCCGCCGCCGCCGTCAGCGCCGCTGCCTGTTGCAGTCGATGCCGACGCCTTCTTATACATTTCCTCAGCCAGCTTGTGGGACGCGGTCGTCAATGTTTGGGTGGCGGATTCGATCGCCACGTGGTCCGTTCCCTCCATCGCTTTCTTCAGCGATGCCACGGCTTCCTCTATCTTGGTCTTGTCTTCTGCGGCGATCTTGTCCCCGTGCTCACGCAGGTTCTTTTCCGTTTGGTAGATCAGGGTGTCGGCCTGGTTTTTGGCTTCGGCGGTCTTCCGCCGCTTCTTATCCTCATCCGTATGGGCCTGAGCATCCTTCACCAGCTTCTCGACTTCCTCCTTGCTCAAGCCGCTGGACGCCGTGATCTTGATGGACTGTTCCTTTTGTGTCGCCAAGTCTTTGGCCGAGACATGGACGATGCCATTGGCGTCGATGTCGAACGTCACTTCAACTTGCGGCATCCCGCGGGGTGCGGGAGGAATGCCGACCAAGTCGAACTGGCCGAGGAGCTTGTTGTCGTTTGCCATCTCGCGTTCGCCTTGAAAGACTCGAATGGTTACCGCTGTTTGATTGTCGGCAGCCGTCGAGAAGACCTGGCTCTTTTTCGTCGGGACGGTCGTGTTCCGCTCGATCAACTTCGTAAAGACACCGCCGAGGGTTTCGATGCCCAGCGAGAGTGGTGTCACGTCGAGGAGCAGCACGTCCTTCACGTCGCCTTTTAACACGCCGCCTTGAATGGCGGCGCCGATGGCGACCACTTCGTCGGGATTCACACCTCGGTGCGGTTCTTTGCCGAAAAAGTCTTTGACGGCCTGAATCACTTTCGGCATGCGGGTCATGCCGCCGACGAGGATGACTTCGTTGATGTCGCGGGCCGTCACGCCGGCATCGGACAGGGCCTTCTTGCAGGGATCAATCGTTCGCTGAATAAGGTCGTCGACCTGCTGTTCAAGCTTCGCGCGGGTCAGTTTCGTGACCAGGTGCTTCGGTCCGCTGGCGTCTGCGGTGACGAAGGGCAAATTGATTTCGGTGTCCTGTGAAGACGAGAGTTCGATCTTGGCTCGTTCCGCCGCCTCTTTCAGGCGTTGGAGGGCCATCCGATCCTTCCGAAGATCGATGCCTTGATCCTTCTTGAACTCATCGACTAACCAGTCCATGACGCGCTGGTCGAAGTCGTCGCCGCCGAGATAGGTGTCGCCGTTGGTCGACTTGACCTCGAAGACGCCGTCGCCGATCTCAAGGACAGACACGTCGAACGTGCCGCCACCCAGGTCATAGACGACGATCCGTTCGTCCTTCTTCTTGTCCAGGCCGTAGGCGAGGGACGCGGCTGTCGGTTCGTTAATGATCCGGAGGACGTTCAAGCCTGCGATCTGGCCCGCATCCTTGGTGGCTTGGCGCTGGCTATCGTCGAAATAGGCCGGGACGGTGATGACCGCCTCGGTGACTTTCTCGCCGAGATAGTCCTCCGCCGTCTGCCGCATCTTCTGCAGAATCATGGCGGAGATTTCCGGCGGGCTGTAGCGTTTGCCGCGCAATTCGACATGCGCATCGCCGTTGTCTCCCTCGGACATCTTATAGGGCAGTCGCTTGGCGGCGTCTGTCACTTGCTGGCTGCGGAATTTGCGGCCCATCAGGCGCTTCACGGAGAAAATCGTGTTCTCCGGATTCGTAATCGCTTGCCGCTTTGCAATCTGTCCGACAAGGCGTTCTCCCTTGTCTGTAATGGCGACGACAGATGGCGTGGTGCGGGCTCCTTCTGCGTTCGCGATCACAATCGGGTCGCCGCCGCTTATGATGGCGACGCAGGAGTTCGTGGTTCCAAGGTCGATGCCGATCACTTTGCCCATGTGCCTGCTCCTTCCTTCCTACTCGGTCTGTGTTCTAACAGGATGCTGAAAAAGTCCGCCAGCGGCGTTCTCGCTTCACTCAGAAGCTCAACGTACCGAAGCGTACGCCTTCGCCTCTTCGCTCGCTGCGGCCTTGCTGGACGGCCTTTTTGAACATCCTGCGTGGTGTTCTCCTGCTGTCCTAGATGTGCGGGCCATTGAATTTCCACCGTGCCACAATAGTTTTTCCGCAGCCTGCTAACGATGGTGTTACGATGAACCGATCGTCTCGTCTGTTCCTGATGCGCCGTCCTGTGCCTGTCCGGTGGACACGCTCACCATGGCCGCCCGTAACATACGGTCGTGCAGGCGGTATCCTCGTTGAAACTCGTCGACCACATGCTGCTCCGGAACCTTCTGGGACGCGACAGAGGCGACAGCTTGATGCGTGGCGGGATCGAACGGCTGGCCGACTGTCTCGACGGGTTTGACATGAAATCTCGTCAAGGCTTCCGTCAATTGCCTGAGGGTGAGATCCACGCCCTGGATAAGGGCGTCGCTGCTCCCACCGTTTCGAGAGGCCTTGATGGCCCGTTCCAGATTATCGACGACCGGCAAGAGTTCCTTGAGTAATTGTTCATTTCCGAATCGGATCTGATCGCGCTGGTCCCGCTGAGCCAAGCGCTTGTAGTTGTCAAACTCAGCGGCGAGTCGCAGATACTTGTCGTTGAGTTCAATGGATTTTTCGGTCTTTTCCGTGAGAGCCCGCTGAAGCTCCTCGACCGGGCCTGATTCCTCCGTGGCGGGGCAATCGCCGGGCGATGGAGTATCCAAGTTCTCGATTGTATTCGCATTCTGGTGTTCCTCAGGCATGAAAGACTCCTTTGTCCGTCTGGAGATAGCCACAGGGCCCATAAAGTCAACAGGGCCAGATAAATTAATTACTTGTGTAGGAAATGGCGGTCTTCAGACCTGGATAGAGGGAGGCGGGTCACCCTGGGTTCGTCGGTGGAGAAGCTCTAGACCTTCTAACGTCAGGAGCGGTTCAATTTTTTGAATGGATGCGGTTTCGGCTGCCAGGATGGAACTGAGTCCTCCGGTGCCGATGACATAGACGGAACGTCCGAGTTCCTGTTCCATTCGCCGGACGACGGTATCGACCAGTCCTGCATACCCAAATAACAGGCCGGCTTGAATACTGCCGGCGGTGTCGATGCCGATCACGGTCTTAGGACGGATCAATTCCACCTTGGCCAGTTTGGCGGCGCGTGCGAACAGGGCTTCCGCCGAGATCCTGAGGCCGGGGGCGATGACGCCTCCGAGGTAATGGCCCTCTGCCGTGATGGCGCAAAAGGTCGTGGCGGTGCCGAAATCGACGACGATGAGATCGCGGCGATATTTATGATAAGCGGCTGCGGCATTCACCAGCCGGTCGCTGCCGATTTCTTTTGGGTTGGCGTAACGGAGTGTGAGCCCCGTGTCCGTATCCGAGGTGACGATCACTGGATGCTGATGAAAATATTGTTCGAGCATGTCTTCGAAGGTCCCGGTCAACGCAGGCACGACGCTGGAGATGATGGCGCCGGAGAGACGTTGAGAGGGAATCCCTGCGGCCGTGAGGAGATTGGCAAAGAGGATGCCGTACTCGTCCGAGGTTTTTTTCACGTCCGTGGCTAATCGCCAATGGGCCGCCAGGGTGCGGCCGTCATAGACGCCCCAGACAATGTTGGTGTTGCCGATATCAACGACGACGAGCATGGGACCTATTGTACGTTTCGCGCGGGTGGTTTGGCCAGCGGGCGATCTGGTTCATCTGGTTTATCCGGTTTGTTTCGTTTGTCTGGTTAGGCTAGTTCAACCAAACAAACCAAATAGACCAAACAAACCAAAAAACGCTCTGCTTATGTTCTCACGTGTATAATGTCGGCGACCCGCAAGTGGATGACTTCCGGTGTTCCCGAGCCAGGTTGAATTGTCTGCGGCCGCACGTGCAAGGATCCATCCTGGCCGATTCCCTCGGCAAGTCCCACGACCACGTCTCCACTAGCCAACGTGGCATGCACCGTGTGGCCGATGGTCGAGCATCGTTGGTAATAGGCCAGCCCGATCCGATTCGTTCCGTGAATGACCAATTCATCGAGGCATTGTTCGAGTTCGAGGAGCAGCTGCGCGAGCAGTCTGTTGCGGTCGACGACGATCTTCCGTTCCTGCCATATCGACGTGGCGGAGTCGCGAAGGTCAGCGGGCCAGTCATCGTGGTCAAGGTTGACGTTGATGCCGATTCCGATGATCTGGAAAGGGTCTGATCGCATTCCTGTACCGCTTTCACAGAGGATTCCGCCAACCTTTCGTTCCGAGATCAGGAGATCGTTGGGCCATTTCACGGAGACCTGGATGGACGAGACCTGTTCGATCGCTTCGGCTGCGGCCAGCGCAGCGATCAGCGGCAACCAGGAGAGCCATTCCATGAGGTGTTCCGGTGGGCGTGCTGATCTGAGGATGATGGAACAGTAGAGATTGGCACCGGGCGGAGAAAACCAGGTTCTGGAGAGACGCCCGCGTCCGGCGGTCTGGCTATCGGCGGCTACGACGGTGCCATGTTCCACTTCTGCCTGTGCGAGCTGAACGGCCTCCCGGTTGGTTGAAGGGAGGCAGTCAAACAGTTCGATACGACGCCCCAACCACGTGGTCGAAAGGGTGCTGTGGATCGTGTCTTTGGTGAGTGGTGGCGAGGGTTGCACGAGTTACCTGGCAGGATGCTGAAAAAGTCCGCCAGCAGGGGAGGGAGCGGCCAGGTGCCCTTCTTGCTCGCAGAACGCGCACGATGAAACTGTGCTCGTTCGATGCGCGCAGTAAAGGGCAGCCTCGGCCACTCCCCTAAAGAGAGGTAGAGAGAATTGGAAGGCCGCACTCAATGCGCGCAGTGGGGGACTCATCCGGGCCATCAGAGGACAACGTACACGAGCAAGCTCGGAAGAAGCATCTTTAGTCGCTCGCTGCGGCCTTGCTTGGGGCAAGGCGCGTCTCGGCGCGCCAGGGTTGGGCGGGTGAGAAGGCTGGCCTTTTTGAGCATCCTGCGGGAATGTTGTTTTGTTGTAGCACATGTGCGGACCTTCAAAGTTTTCGTGTGCAAAATAATTATTCCGCTACCTGCTAGGTCCGTGAAGCCGGCGGCGTGGTTCGAGTACCAGGCTGAGCGTCGCAGCCGGGGCTGAATGGGTGAGGGCTCCGATGGAGATGCGATCTGGGCCAGCCGCCGCCATCGTTCGTATGTTCTTCAGGGTGATGCCTCCCGAGACTTCCACCAGCGCACGGCCGTCGATGAGTTTCACCGCTTGCTTGACTGTGATGGGAGTCATATTGTCCAGGAGAATGATGTCGGCCTTGCCATGAAGGGCGTCGTGAACTTCCGATAACGATTCCACTTCGACAATCACGGGCTTGTCTTTGGAGGCCATAGCTTGCGCTATCCGGCAGGCTGTAAGGACAGCCGGTTTCTTGTTTTTCATCAGGGCCAGATGATTGTCTTTGATTAAGATGCCATCGCCGAGCGACACACGGTGATTTGTTCCTCCACCAAGTGACACGGCCCATTTCTGAAGCGCTCTCCAGCCAGGGAGTGTCTTTCTTGTATCCAATATGGTGACCGGATAGCCATGAACGGCGTGGCAGAAGCGACTGGTCAGAGTGGCAATCCCGGAGAGATGTTGGAGGAAGTTCAGGGCGACTCGTTCAGCCATTAAGATGGATCGTCCATCGCCTTCGATGCGCAATAGTACATCCCCATTTTTGGCATGCGATCCATCTCGTCGGGATGGAGTAAGCTTGAGGGATGCATCCACCGCGATGAATGTTTGAATGGCCGCTGCCATTCCTGCAACGACGAGGGGTTGTTGGGCGATGATCGTGGCGCGGGCAGGGGAAGGTTCGGAAAAGAGTGCCGTTGTCGTGATGTCGCCTTGGGCGAGGTCTTCTTCGAGTCCCATCCGGACCGCACGTCGGATGTGAACAGCAGGCAGCGCCACCATGCTTAGGCTCCCAGCATCGCGCGCAGCTGCTGTTCGCTGCTGGTCAACAGGGCGCGGTCGCGAAAGAGTGCGCGGAGGCGGTCCTGATGGTCGGTGATCACTTCTGGTGGAGCTTTTGAGACAAAGTCCGTATTTTTCAGCTTGCCGTCGAGCCGCTGGGATTCCTTGTCGGTTTCTGCGATCTGTTTCACGAGGCGGTCGAGCGCTTTGTTGAGGTCCACGTCTCCTTCAACAGACACGCCCACTGTGAGGCCATCTATCACGAGGCGGAGCACATTCGACGTCGACCACTGGGGGACATGAGCGGGCAAGATCTGGCCACGTCCGAGATGCGCGAGATCCTGTTCGCACTGATCCAGTTTTGTAGATGCGGTAGGCTCCTCATGTGTGACGAAGAAGCGTACCAATTTTCCTGGCGGATAGTTGAGGAGTACGCGGGCCGTGCGCATGAGGCCGATGCTCTGCTCAAAAAGATGAAATGTTTCTTCTGCAGACGGGTCATGCCAGTCTGTTTGAGTGAGCGGATATGGTTGAGTGACAATGGTCTCACCATTGTGAGGTAAGGTTTGCCATATTTCTTCGGAAATAAAGGGCATGAAAGGATGAAGAAGTCGCAAAAATACTTCGAGCGTATCCTGAAGCGTCCGTCGGGTCGCAGAACCTTGAGGATGCATTGTGTCCTGGAGAACAGGTTTGATTAATTCAAGGTACCAATCGCAGTACTCGTGCCAGAAGAATTGGTAGAGAGCATTAGTCGCTCGATCAAACCGATAGGCTTCTAGCTCCATAGTCACTATCCGGATGGTATTGTTCAGCCTGCTTCGTATCCATAGACCGGGAAAGGACCGATCGGTCGGAGGCAGTGACTCCTGTATGCCGGCAAGGTACATGTGGGCGAAACGGGCGGCGTTCCAGATCTTGTTGGCGAAATTGCGATACCCCTCTATTCGCTCCTCCGCGAGCTTGATGTCGCGCCCCGGTGAGGCCATCGAGGCGAGCGTGAAGCGGAGCGCGTCGGTGCCGAACTGCTCCATCACATGTAGCGGATCGATGACGTTGCCTTTCGACTTGCTCATTTTCTGCCCTTCGGCATCGCGAACCAAGGCATGGATGTAAACGTCGCGGAAGGGGACATCGCCCATGAATTTCAGGCCCATCATGATCATCCTGGCTACCCAGAAGAAGAGGATGTCGAGGCCGGTGACGAGCACTGATGTCGGATAGTAAGTCTTCAACTCAGGCGTTTCTTCGGGCCATCCCAGGGTAGAGAAGGGCCAGAGGGCAGATGAAAACCAGGTATCGAGGACATCTGGGTCTCGGACGAGATCTGTGCTCGCGCACTTAGCGCACTTTTCCGGTTTTTCTCTGGCGACAATCGGGATGGCGTTAGGTGATATATAAAGATGTTCATGTTGCCGGCCGGACGACCCCTTCACTATAAATATTTCAGTATTGCAGGGTCGGCAGTACCAAGCCGGTATCTGATGACCCCACCAAATTTGCCGTGAGATACACCAGTCCTTGATGTCATGCATCCAGCCGAGATAATTATTCGTCCACCCCTCTGGGATAATACGAATCCGACCATCTGTCACAACCTTGGTGGCGGGTTCAGCAAGCGGCTTGATCTTGACGAACCATTGAGGAGACAAGTAAGGCTCGACGACGGTCTTGCAGCGATAACATTTCCCAATCGCCATCTTGTTCTCTTCAATTTTGACGAGAAATCCACTGTCGCGTAGAAGCAGCTCGATTTTGGGACGCGCTTTGGCCACAGGTAACTGAACAACTTCCCTGATCACAGGTTCCTCAACAGCAGCAGCGTTCATTCCCTTAAGATCAAGAAGTGCCTCATAATCGAGAATAGAGAGTCGAGGCAAGTTGTGGCGCTCACCAGCCTCAAAATCGTTGAAGTCGTGCGCCGGGGTAATTTTCACGACGCCGGTGCCGAACGCGAGGTCTACCAAGATCGAATCGCCCACGACGGGAATTTCACGCATGGTCAGCGGCAAGCGGACCTTTCTGCCGATGAGATGGCGATAACGCGGGTCGTCGGGATGGACTGCCACTGCCGTGTCGCCTAGCATCGTCTCTGGTCGTGTTGTCGCCACGATGAGTGCAGTGTGGGGATCGTCCACAAGAGGATAGCGGATATGGTAGAGCTTACCTTTCACATCTTCGTGTTCAACTTCGATGTCCGACAGAGCCGTCAGACAGCGCGGGCACCAATTGATCAGCCGTTCCCCACGATAAATCAGTCCATCTTCATAGAGCCGTACAAAGACTTCCAGGACGGCTTTTGAAAGCCCCTCGTCCATCGTGAATCGAAGACGGTCCCAGTCGCAGGATTCTCCAAGTTGTTTCTGTTGGCTGACGATCGTGTTTCCGAAGGTCGTTTTCCATTGCCAGACGCGCTCGATGAAGCGTTCGCGCCCAAGGGACTCCCGAGAAGCGCCTTCGGCCATGAGCTGCTTTTCCACGACGTTCTGCGTGGCAATCCCGGCATGGTCGGTGCCGGGCAACCAGAGAACGTTGCGGCCCTGCATGCGTCGCCAGCGTATCAGGATGTCTTGTAGCGAATGATTCAGCGCATGGCCGACATGGAGTGAGCCTGTGACATTGGGTGGGGGGATTACGATGCAGTACGGTTGGCCTGGGTGGGTCGGCGAGGCGTGGAAGTAGCCTTGCTGGTTCCAGACCTGAGACCAGTGTGATTCGACCGCCTTGGGATCGTAGGTTTTGTCGAGTTGAGGTGTGCTCATCTGGTTGATCTGGTTTGTTTTGTTTATCTGGTTGATTTGGTTCATCTGGTTAGTTTCGTTCAACCAAACAAACGAGACAAACCAAACAAACTAAATAACGGTTAGCTTATGCTGGCGGACTTTTTCAGCATCTTGTTAGAAGTGCGGGGCATCTTAGCATGCGGGTGCGTGCCTCTCAAGGCGACGTGGGGGACACACCTAGCCCGCATTATTCATGAACGTTTCTGCTGCAATCGCGGATTCGCCGCTGCGACAAGCCTGGACGTGGTCGGCACAGCGTCCAGGCAGGCGGGCTCGCCGTTCAGTCGGTTAACATACTGTTTCAAGTATGCCTCCCTCCCTCGCGGCTCCGCGCGCCTGTCTCGCTTGGCGACTGCGCGATTTCGCGACGGACCGTCATGAATAATGCGGGCTACGCTTGAGGGGTGTAGAGCCGTGTGCTATACAGATTCGCACAAGGCGAGGTCGAGGGGTTCGTTCCGCTTCCACTTTTTACAATTTGGAGAGACTATGGCCAAAGGGCGTGAAAAAGACCGCAAGACGAGAAAGAAGCATCGGAAGAATGTCGCGCGGGTGAAGGCACTGGTGACAGCCAGACGGAGTAAGGGTAAGAAGAGCAAGAAGGGGTAAATCGGAGCGGGGGCTAGGCGGCTTGGGTGAGTCGTGTGATCTCTGCTTTGATCTGCTCTTCGGCCAGGTCTGGCACAAGACGCTGAACGGTCTGACCGACCTGCTCTCGGGCCATCGCCCGGACGAGTGCTTCGACCACTTCAGAAGTCTGCTTGGCGGCAGCCTGTTGGATCTCTTCTTTGACAAGTCCCTCGATCGATCCGAGGTGTTCCCGAACCATGTCGGACAGTGCGGTGCGAACGGCATTGATTTCTTCGCGGACGAATTGATCGATGCGCTCTTTGATCAGGGGGGTTGCGGTTTCGAAAATGCTGTGCCGAATGATGGGTTCGAGGAGGGACATTTCCCGTGAGAGGATCTTCGGGAGTGCCGTTATGAGTAGCGGCTCAATCACCTGAGTCAGCCGCTCGCCCGAGAGGGACGCACTCATGTGTGTGTGTACCTCTGTTTCCACGGCTTTGGCCACGAGGGTTGCCAGGTCTTTCCCCACCATCCGGGGGAGCAGCTCGGCAATCTTTTTTTCCGTCCGTTCTGACATGGACTGAAGGAGTTGACTGAAGAGGCCCTTCATCGCTTCTTCCGGTTCGGCTGTCGAGGCTTGCGCTGCTGTGGTGGTGTTCACGGGGGAGTCTTTCGGTTGGGGATGGGGTATGATCACCTGTACCTCTTCTTCCTCAGTCGGACTATCATCGTTGGAGGCATCATCATCGGAGTCCGTCGCGCTCGAGACCGGAGGCCAGGAGCGAGATTTCTTCTTTATTCCGTTCGTCCTGGATGCCTGCTGGGCTTCCAGATCCTTGATCACATCGATGAGGTTTTCTGACTGAAATGGTTTGTTGAGAAAAGCCTTCACCCCCAGCGAACGCAAGTGGGCTTCATCCACACGATCCGAAGGGCTGGTCAGGGAGACAATATAGGTTTCTGCCAGGTTATCCAGCTTGTGGACTTCTTTGCAGAACCCCGAAAAGGTCATGTTCTCCAAATGATAATCTGCGATGATGAGATTCGGGCTCATCCGGCGTGCCGCTTCCAAGGCTGCGGGGCCATCCTGGAATCCTACGACATCACACCCTTCCGGTTTCGAGATTTGCTCGACCAGCCGGCGGACGGCGGGACTACTATCGACGACAAAGATGGTTGAAGCCACCTAACCCTCCAATGTTATTGAACTATATCGAAGCTAGCAGTGAGGGTGTTCTTTGTCAAGAAATCGCACGATAGGTGCGTGTTTTGACTTCGGATTTTTGAACTGACTACAATCCGACATTCATAGGATTTGTACGACCAATGAAGACCCCCATCCACGTCATCTTTTTCGACGCAGCGGAGACGTTGTTTCATATTAATGGTTCGGTAGCGGACATCTACCTCACGTATGCGGTTCAGCACGGGTTTCGACAGACTTCCGACTCTCAGGCATCTATCGCACAAGGTTTTCAGCGTGCCTTTCGCGACGCGCCGCCGCCGGTTTTTGCCGTAACGGATCCTATCAAGTTGAAGCAATGTGAGAGGCTTTGGTGGTTCGACATCGTACACCATGTGTTTTATCGCGTCGGGATGTTCGAGCGGTTTGATGAATTCTTCGAGCAGGTCTTTCAAGTGTTTGAAGATCCTCGCTCCTGGGTATTGTTTCCTGAAACCCATGCTGTGCTGACCAGGCTGCGTGAAGAGGGGTTCGAGCTGGGGATCGTGTCCAACTTCGATTCCCGGCTATTTTCTGTGATGCGGGGGCTCGGCATCGACGGACTCTTCGATACCGTGACGATTGCAAGCCTGGCAAGGGCAGCCAAGCCGTCGCCGAAAATTTTCGAGATTGCCCTTGAGAAACATGCGGTCGATTCGGACGAAGCGATGCATGTGGGTGACAGTATCCGGGACGATGTGGAGGGTGCGACGAAGGCCGGGCTGACCGGCGTGCTGATGGATCGGGCAGGACGCGTTCCGACGTCGGGTGGGCATGTGATTCGAACGTTGGAGGAACTTCTTCCGTTGGTGATGGCATTAAAGAAGTAGCGGAACCAGATCTTTCGCGCGGCCCTGCAGCGAGAGGTCAACCAGATTCGACTGCGGGGTGCTCTCGAGATTGATCTCGATGACCAGCGCGCCGACCTCCTTCGCTACCGACGCAAATCCTGCTGCTGGATAGACGACTCCCGATGTGCCGATCACAAGGAGGAGGTCGCAGGCCCGCAGGGCCTGATCGCAGCAGCGCAGGTCGTCTTCCCAGAGCGATTCCCCAAACCAGACGATATGAGGCCGGAGCAAGGCATGACATAGCCGGCATGTCGGCAGGATGGGAAGAGGAATCTCACGATTTTCCGAGATGACGCCGCAGCCCGTACAGCGAACCATCCAGATGTTGCCGTGAATTTCGGAGAGGCGTTGTGATCCGGCGGCTCGATGGAGCCCATCGACATTTTGCGTGATCAGCCACATTCGATCGGTCCATCGCTGTTCAAGCTCCACGAGCGTGTCGTGGGCAGGATTTGGCTGTTTCGTGGCAATCAATTCGCGCCGCCAGTTGTACCATTCCCAGACCAGCCGCGGGTCCCGCTCAAAGGCCTCTGGGGTCGCGAGATCCTCCGCGCGAAAGGTACGCCACAAGCCGTCCACCCCGCGAAAGGTCGGCACGCCGCTATCCGCAGAAATTCCAGCTCCCGTGAGGGCGGTCACATTTCGAGCGGAGGCGAGGTGTGTGCGGGCGAGGAGGATCTGATCGTCGGTGGCCATGGTTGAATGTGCGAATTGTACCGCATTTCGAGCCAACGAATCTGCGTGGTATAGTACGTTTCCTTCATTCTTGTGAGGAACATGATGAAACAGATTCTCATGGTGGGAGCTGGATCGGTTGGTGGATTCTTTGGCGCACATTTAGTGAAAGCGAATCTCTCTGTTTCTTTCCTGTTGCGGCCTAAGACGCTCGCAGCCGTGAAGCAGAATGGCCTCACGATCCGCAGTGCCCAGGGCTCCTTCACTGTTCATCCACCAGCCGCTTCCGATCCGCGAGATCTCCCGAAGCCGGACCTGATCATCGTGTCCGTCAAAGCCTACGATCTGGATGAGGTGCTGAACCAAATCGAGCCGGTCCTGACCGATCAGGCTGTCATTTTGACCCTGCAAAACGGGGTCGATACCGAAGACCGCATCCTGGCGCGCTTTCACCGTGATTGTGTCGTCGGTGGTATCGCGTATATCTATACCAAGATCGCGGCACCCGGCGTCATCGACCATTATAAGAAAGGGGCTGTGGCGATCGGGGAGCTGATGGGGCATCAGAGCCCTCGTCTGCTAGCCATCGCGGATTTGTTCAAGCGGGCGGGGATTCCTTGTCAACTGGCCGATGATGTCCGGCGCAGCAAGTGGGAGAAGATGTGTTGGAATTGCGTCTTCAATCCCTTGACAGTGATGATCGACGACAAAGTGGCCAAGGCACTTGATCATCCAGAGATGTTGCAAGTGATTCACCAGATCGTGGGTGAAGTGGTGGCGGTGGCGGCCACCGTGAAGGTGCCGTTAGCTGCCGATATGGCGGAGAAGGTGGTCCGTTGGACGAGCGAGATACGGGATATCCATACCTCGATGTATGACGATTGGAAGGCCGGTCGGCCGACCGAGATCGACTTTCTGAATGGGTATGTCGCGAAGCTCGGGCGTGAATTCAGCATTCCGACGCCGCTGAACGACCTGCTGACGGCAGTGATCAAGACCATCACTGAGCGGGATCGAACCGGCCCCGGTATCGTGCGGATCGACGGGGCGGTGGTCCAGCCTGTCTCGTTTGATCGTGCCGCGATCGCATCGTTGCCGGCAGAACATCAGCTCGATATTTCGACGGTGATGCCCGGCGTGAAGGGTAAAGGGATTCGCGTGAAGGGTCTGCTCGATATTCCAGCGCTGGCCATCGGGGCGGGTCATGTCACCTTTCATGCCTCGGACGGGAAATATTCCGCCTGCCTCACGCTTCAACAGGCGAGAGAGTTCGGAATTCTCGTCTATGAACTTGATGGAGTGGCGTTGCCTGATGCGAAAGGCGGTCCGTTCCGGTTGGTTACACCAGGTCTTGGAGATTTGTGTGCCAACGTGAAGGGGGTCGAGAGGATCGAGGTGACCATCGGAACCGGAACAGATACACGGCCATCGGTGAGGACGAATTGCTGAGAGGTGATCTCATACCGGATAATCTGAATCGCTTTCCACCGTTCCGATCGGTAGCGGCAGAAGGGAACAAGGGTCGGGAGTCTTTTGTTTTTGAAGGCTATCGATCTGGCGCTGAGGCACGTAACTGTCACGAGAGGTTTGAATCATTTCCAGGGGAGAATGAAGAGGTTTGCTCCCTTTAATTCTCAAGGGTTGAGCCCCGCGCAGCTATAACGGAACGATGCCGGTCGGTATAACATGTCGACGCGGTGCTATGGAGCGTGTTGACAAGTGATTGAACATGCGCAAGAATCACGCGCCAGTTTGCAGTTTGTCTGGGCGTACTATGCAGGTCAGTATACTCAATAGTTGAGTCGATGTTTCGTGTCGCCTCAACGGCCACGCGGATGATCCGCGGGGCCGTTAGGCACTGAGCACAGATGGAGGATACTGCTGAGCCCGACAATTTTTAGAGCAGGAGGGTTCCGCTTCTATTTCTTTTCCCGCGAAGAAACACGAATGCACGTTCATGTTTAGTGTGAGCGCGGTGAGGCGAAATTCTGGTTGGAACCGACAATCGAACTGGCGCAGAATTCCGGTATGGCCGCCCGGCAAATCCGGGTCGCGAAAACTCTTATCGAGGAGCATTACGATGAAATCCGCAACGCTTGGCAAAAGCACTTCGGGTGCTGAGGTGACGAACATCTCCAGTCATGGATTCTGGCTGCTAGTGGCTGACGAAGAGCTATTTGTTTCGTTCAAAGAGTTTCCCTGGTTCAAGGATGCATCTGTATCAGAGATCCTGAACGTCGAGTGGCCGCAGCCTCATCACCTGTATTGGCCTGGTCTCGATGTGGATGTAGCCGTTGAATCCATCAGGCATCCAGAGAAGTTCCCGCTCATCTCAAAAGAATTGCGTCTAACGAAGCGTTCCAGCCGACACGCAAAAGCACGCCGTTGAGCTTGGCCGTTGATACGGTCGGGAAAAGATAATCGCCCTGGGCGCCAAGAGGATTGAGGAGCAGATTGAGATGCGTTGCTTTGACGACGATCTTCCTCAGCGGATGACCTGAATCGCTTTCCACCATTCCGATCGGTAGCGCAACAATAGCAAGACCATTCGGGCCGTCCAATCTGCAATCATTGCGCTCCAATCCGTATATCACGCCAATCAGGCTATGTGGATATCGTTGAGAAGTCTTAGCCCGCATTATTCATGACGGTTCGTCGCGAAATCACTGAGCCGCGTCGCGAGCCCGCCGGCTCGTCGTAGCAGCGGATCGGCGATTGCAGCAGAAGTGTTCATGAATAATGCGGGTTTGAACCGACACGACAATCACAGAAGGAGTATGTGGGCCGGTTTCACGTACTATGCCGGTCAGTATACTCAATAGACGTCACCACAACTTAGGCAGTCAAATTGAAGGAGGGAGATTATGGAGAAAGGAATGCGTCCAGCAACGGCCGTTTCAAACAACGGCCCGCAGATTGATATCGGCATCCAGCCAGCCCAGAGGAAAGCCATCGCGGAGGGCTTGTCGAGGGTTTTGGCGGACACGTACACGCTGTATCTAAAGACCCACTACTTCCATTGGAACGTCACGGGCCCGATGTTCCAAACGCTTCACCTGATGTTTGAACTGCAGTACAACGAGCTTGCGCTTGCGGTCGATCTTGTTGCGGAACGAATTCGGGCACTGGGGCATCCAGCTCCAGGTAGCTACGCCCAGTTCTCAAAGCTTTCCTCCATTGCTGAGGAAACGGACGTGCCCCGGGCAGAAGACATGATTCGCCGGCTAGTCGAAGGACAGGAATCGGTGGTTCGGATTGCGAGAAGCGTCTTTGCATCTGCCGAAAAAGCGTCCGATCAGGTGACGATGGATCTTCTGACCCAACGCATGCAGGTTCATGAGAAAACTGCATGGATGCTCCGGAGCCTTCTCGAATAGCGGGGAAATCGTCTAACAAAGCGCTTGAGCGGACCGCGGCCAGTAAGGAATGACTTAATGACCTCGGTCGCTCAGCGGCGGCGATGGGCGGCAAAAAAAGGGGCGTGCCGTTAGGCACGCCCCCTGAGTTCAGGGCCGTCAGCAGACTGAATCGGTTATTTCAAGGCGTCAATGCCGGCGCCAAAGTTAATGTGAAACGCCGCTCCATTCATCACCAGCGCCGGCACCGATTTGACTCCGGCTGCCACCGCTTCTTTCACCCGCGCTTTGTTCGTGCCGAGATGGACGCTTTCCACGGCATATTTCGCCGGATCAAGGGCGTTAGCGACGCTGTGCTCGGCTGCGACGCACACCGGGCATCCAGCGTGATAGAAAATCGCTTTGGTTTTCATAATGGTCTCCCTTCAAGTATGATGGTTTGGGTGAGGTTACCGTATCCACAACACCGTGGAAACAACGCCGGACTCAGGGTAGCAGACACTCTTCGGTTCCCCGTCTACCTGGTGGAGTAGCGTACTAACAATCCGGCAATGAAATCAATAAAAAAATCACCGAATCCAGTGCGCAACATCCGGCCGGTTTCTCTTGTCTATTTGGTTTGTTTGGTTGAACCAGACTAACTAGATAAACAAAACAAACCAGATGAACCAGACAGACCGGGTTAGCGTATGACCTGAATCGCTTTCCACCGTTCGGATCGGTAGCGCCAGAGTAACAGCCCCATTCGGACTGTCCAATCTGCGATCATGGCGCTCCACACGAAGAGCACATCGAGTGTGAGCCAGGGACCTGCGATGACCGCGAGGGGCAGGCGGACTCCCCACATGCCGATCGTCGTCGCCAACATGATGAACCGGGTGTCGCCGGCTCCACGTAACGATCCGGCCAGGACCATGGTGAGGGCGAGCGGCACTTGGAGGATGGCGACGATGCGCAGGAACACCGTGCCGAGTTCGACGACGGCTTCGTCGTTGGTAAAGGCACGGAGCAGCGCATAGGGAAAGAAAAAGAACAGCACGCCCATCGACGCCATTGCGACGGTGGCCAGGCGATTCGCTTCCCAGTTTTCGAGTTTAGCCCGGACATATTTCCCCGCGCCGATACTCTGCCCCACCATTGTGGCAGCGGCGATCGCGAAACCATATCCCGGCAGGAACGACAAGGATTCGATCGACAAACCGACTTGATGCGCGGCGTAGGTCACAGTGCCGTACAGCAGGACAATCTTGGTGTAGAGGATAATCCCCGTCTGTTGAAACATCCGCTCGCCGGAGACCGGCGCTCCAATCTGCCAGGTGGAGCGCAAGAGGTCGCGCCGTACGTCGAGTGACTTCCTAAAGAGCTTTCGGCAGGCCCAGAGGAGGTAGGCCACGCCCGTTCCTTCTGCAATACCCGCAGCAACGGCTGCTCCGGTAATACCCCAGGAAGGCAGTTCCCAGAGTCCGTAGACCAGCGGGTAGGCGATCGTGAGATACAGGAGATTTACCGCAATCAAGGCATACATTGGAGTTTTGGTGTCTCCGGTGCCTTGCATAATCGATGAGAGGACCTGTAGGAAGATTGTGCAGGGAATAACCAGGAAGATGAAGTTCGAGTAGGGAAGGGCCAGGGTGATGACGTCGTGCTCTGCGCCCAACAACTCCATGGTGACACGATTCAGGGACAATCCGAGTACTACGAGCGAGCAGGACACGATGGCTGCCAATCCGAGGAGATGCGTGGCGGCTTCTCCCACGTCTTTGGTGCGGCGAGCGCCCCACAGTTGGGCGATGAGGACGTTCGCACCCACCGATAATCCGGAGACGAGCGTGGTGGCCATGAAGGCCAGCAACTGGCCAAGTCCGACGGCCGCGATGGATGTGGCGCCGAGACCACCGACAAGGAAGACGGCGGCGATGCCCTCGGTGCGTTGGAGCAGGCTGCTGACCGTGACCGGTAAGGCAAGGGTCAGGACGGACTTTCTGATCTGTGTGATGCGGGACGCCATGGCGGGCCATCCTAACAGGATGTAGGAAAAGTCGCTCGTTTCAGGGTGCTCAAAAAGGCCGCCAGCAAGGCCGCAGCAGGCAAAGAGGCGAGGCGTACTCTGTTCCGTACGTCGAGCCTCTGAGTGAAGCGAGAACGAAGCTGGCGGACTTTTTCAGCATCCTGGTGGACAAAGGTGTGTCTGTCCGATTAGGGTCGTCTCACCATGACTGAACTCAGCGATCTCGTACCAGTTCCTCTTCCGAAGGCCCCGCGCCTGTCAAAATCTAAATTCCTGTCTGGCCTTCAATGTCACAAGCGCCTGTACCTCGACATCTATCATCCCTTTCTCGCGACCAAGCCGGATGCGGCGACTCAGGCCTTGTTTGAGATGGGAACAGAAGTCGGGGAATTGGCCAGGAGTCGCTTCCCAGGCGGTGTATTGGTGACAGCGGGCTATCGCCAGACCGAGGCTGCGCTTGCGCAGACGGCGACCTTGATTCAGGATCTCACGGTGCCGGCGATTTTCGAAGCGGCGTTCTTGCACGGTGGGGTGCTGATTCGCGCGGATGTGCTGGAGCGTGTTCTGTCCGCGGAGGGAGAGCCTTGCGGCTGGCGTCTGATCGAGGTCAAGTCGTCAACGAAGGTCAAAGACGTGCATCTCGAAGATCTCGCCGTTCAAAGCGAAGTGATACTGGGTGCAGGGCTGACGCTCGTCTCCGTCTGTCTCATGCATATCAATACCGGGTATCTGTATCGAGATGGGGCGAT
>JBGPVY010000265.1:0-3865 GCA_041491905.1 Nitrospiraceae bacterium
CCGAAGGTCGTGGTGCGCTTGTGGATCATCGCCATCCTGTTGGCCTTGTTGAGTCTGAGTACCTTAAAGCTTCGGTGATGGCATGGTGGGAGAAGCGGTTGTGGAACTCGCGGGAGCACGTGTCACGGTAATGGGACTTGCCAGAAGTGGTGTGGCGGCTTGCCGGTTGCTTCAGGCGGCGGGAGCACGTGTCACGGTAGCCGATCGGAAGGAATCGGTGGAGCTGACGGCGGGCCTCGGCGGCATCGACCGCGATCACGTCGGCGTGATCGTCGGGGTGCGGTACGAATCGTCGCTCGACGAGGCGGACCTGGTGGTGATCAGCCCCGGAGTGCCCTATCGACTAGCCCCGCTCGAAGCGGTGCGTCGGCGCGGCGTGAAGGTGATCAGCGAATTGGAGCTCGCCTCGCAGTTCTTCCGAAGCCCACTCCTTGCAGTCACTGGTACCAATGGCAAGAGCACGACCGTGACCTTGATCGGCAAGTTTCTCGCCGAGAGCGGCCAGCGGGTGTTTGTCGGCGGCAATTTGGGCACCGCCCTGAGCGAGGCGGCGGCGGAAGACCTTCGCGCCAGCCAGGCAGGGAAGCCGAGTCCGTACGACTATCTCGTCGTGGAGGTCTCCAGCTTTCAGCTTGAAACGATCGATCGATTCCATCCCTGGATCGCCGCCCTGCTCAACGTGACGGTCGATCACCAGGACCGCTATGAGTCGCTGGATGAATACATCGCGGCTAAACAGCGGATCTTCGAGAACCAAACCGCGTCTGATTTCGCCCTGTTCAATCTTGATGATGACCGTGTGGCCGCGCTGCGACAGCGGGTCCGTGCGAAACGCCTGGGTTTTACGACCGCGTCGACGATCGGCGCTGATTTGTCTGGGGGAACCTATCTCGAAGATGATGTGATCGTGACGACGGTTACCGGGGTACGGCTGGAGATTTGTCATCGAAGCGAGATCCGTATCATCGGCAGCCACAACGTGGAGAACGTCATGGCAGCCGCGACCTATGCCGTGCTGTGCGGCTGTCCTCTCGATGCGATTCGTCGCGTCCTCGCGACGTTTCCCGGACTCGAGCATGCCCTTGAAATCGTCCGCGAGCGTCGGGGGGTCCGATTTGTGAACGATTCGAAGGGCACGAATGTCGATGCCACGCTCAAAGCGCTGGAAAGTATCGATCAACCGATTTGGCTCATTGCCGGCGGACGGGATAAGGGTGGCGACTTTTCGCGACTCGCTCAGGCGGTCAGTCGGCGGGTCACGCGCGTGATTCTGATCGGAGAAGCGGCGCCGTTTTTGCGACAGGTTTGGGAGGGTGTCGCCACGATGACCGAGGCGGCTACCTTGCGGGACGCCGTGGATCTTGCGGCGCAGGGGGCATCGCCGGGTGACGTCGTGCTGTTGTCCCCGGCCTGTGCCAGCTTCGACATGTTTGTGGACTATCAAGACCGTGGTCGTCAATTCAAGGCATTGGTTCATGCCTTACCGGCGTGACGTGCAAGGCGAGGGAGGAGCGGTTCTGAACAATGGCGCATCGATCAGCTGGGACTCTGGCGCTCCCATGGTCCCAGACCAGCCAACGATCGGGCAAGCAACGGGTGGCGGCGGACCACACGCTCCTGGCGGTCACCATGACCCTAGCGTTGGTGGGACTCGTCATGGTGTTCAGCGCGAGCGCCATCGTGGCGGGCAACCGGTTTCAGGATCCTGGGTTTTTTCTGAAGCGGCAGATTGCCTGGCTCGCGTTCGGCTTTCTATTGATGCATCTCACGTCGCGTATCGATTACACGTTCTGGAAGAAGCTTTCCATTCCGATGTTGGCCTGCATGTTGCTGCTGCTCGTCATGGTCCTGGTGCCGTCGCTCGGTGTGGCGGCCAAGGGAGCGCGGCGATGGTTGCGGTTGGGGCCCATCTCGGTTCAGCCGGCGGAAATGGCCAAGCTCGTGGCGGTTATCTATATGGCGGCCTATCTGACCAAAAAAGGGGACACGATCACGTTGTTTCGCGATGGTCTCCTGCCGGCCCTGATCGTGATCGGACTGCTGAGCGGACTGGTGCTGCTGGAGCCGGATCTTGGGACGGTTGTGGTACTCGGAGTGGTGACGGTCGGGATGTGTTTTCTCGCTGGGGCGCGCATCTCCCATCTCTTGGTCTTAGGCCTCTGCGCGATTCCGGTCGTGCTGGTGCTGGTCCTTGGTTCGAGTTATCGACGCCAACGGTTCATGACGTTTCTTGCTCCATGGAAGGATGCATCGGACGCCGGGTTCCAAATCACACAATCCTTCTTGGCTTTCGGCAGCGGCGGTCCGTTCGGGGTGGGATTGGGCGAGGGCAAACAGAAGCTCTACTTTCTCCCGGAAGCGCATACAGACTTTGTCCTGGCGCTGGTCGGCGAAGAGCTGGGGCTCATCGGGACCGCCACCGTGACCCTGCTGTTTGCATTTTTTGTCTGGCGGGGGTTTCAGATCGCTGCGCGCGCGCGGGTGCCGTTCGGCCGCTATCTGGGCATGGGCATTACCTTGTTGATCGGTGGCCAGGCGCTGGTGAATGCAGCGGTGGTGACCGGGCTCTTACCGACGAAAGGGCTCACCTTACCGTTCATCAGCTATGGAGGGTCGTCGCTGGTGGTCAGTCTGATCGGGGTGGGGATCTTGCTCAGTATTTCTCGCGACCGGCATGCCGGCGGGTCTCGAGGTGGACATGGTGGGTTGGATCACGGATGACGATCGTCATAGCAGCAGGTGGAACTGGTGGCCATCTCTATCCGGCTGTGGCGTTGGCGCAAGAGTTTCTCCGGCGCGATCCCGCGACCAAGGTGCTCTTCGTGGGGACGGCGCGGGGACTTGAGTCGAATGTGCTTGCCCACGAGGGATTCGACCTGGCTTTGATCAGTGCCAAGCCGGTGATGGGCAAGGGGCTGTTCGGGGCGGTGGCAGGCTTGTGCGCCATGCCGGTCAGTTTGTGGCAGTCTCTGCGAATCCTGCGAACCAGACGGGCGGATCTGGTGATCGGGGTCGGCGGGTATACGAGTCCGATGATGCTTCTTGCTGCGGCAGTGACCGGGGTGGCGCGCGTGATTCTTGAGCCGAATGCAAATCCCGGGATGGCCAACAAAGCGGTGGGGCCGTTCGCCCAGCGCATCTTTCTCGCATTCGAGTCTGCGGCTGACTCGTTCAATCGTTCCAAGGTGCGCGTGGTGGGGACCCCGATTCGTAAGGCGTTCCTGGACGGCGTGCAGCAGAGCCGGGAGAAATCGGGGCCCCCACATCTGCTGATTTTCGGGGGGAGCCAGGGGGCAAAGGCGATGAATGCAGCGGTGATGGAAGGATTGCCCGATCTGATGACGCAGCTGCCACATCTTACTGTGACCCATCAGACCGGCGAGTCCGACCATACACGGGTGGTCGAGGCCTATCGTCGTGCCGGCATCGAGCCAAAAGTCATGCCGTTTATCTATGACATGCCTGCGGCACTATGGGAGGCGGATCTGGTCGTGGCGAGAGCCGGCGCCATGACGGTGGCGGAACTCACGGCGTGCGGAAAGCCGGCCATCCTCATTCCGCTGCCGTCCGCCATCTACGACCACCAGACGCGGAATGCCAAGGTGATGGAAGCAGCTGGGGCCGCCGTGGTGCTCCCGCAATCTGTGCTCACAGGACCCCTGTTGGTCCGCACGGTGGCGACCATTCTCAGGGATCCGGAGCGATTGAGGGTGATGGGCGAGGCCAGTCTATCGCTGCGGCGAATCGATGCGGCCGAGGTAATCGTCCGAGAATGCTATGCACTTATGGGGGGTCATCATGATGTCAACCACTCTGGCAGAGCGGCAGGAGTCTAATGGTATTGGGCAACGCGGACAGGGATCAC
>JBGPVY010000028.1:0-18163 GCA_041491905.1 Nitrospiraceae bacterium
GACCGCGGCGCGCGACTGACCCTGTCCGATTACCTGACACAGCGAACGCTGGATTGGGCGGCGCGTCTGCCTGACGGAGTTCCGGCGGGTGTGTCGCTGCAAGAGCGGCCGCTGCTCGAGAAGAGCGATTTGCGCTTTACTCTCCTTCGCCAGAATGCTCCGCTCGGAAGAGCGGGGATGCCCGGCCTTCCCAGCCGAAGCGGCTGCTTCGGCGAAGTAGGCAATGGCGAGGAGAGCCCTCCGACCCGTCGGCCAGAGCCTATGGGCGGCGTGCCGAAGCTTTAGCGAAGGAGGGCTACGTGCTACGGAGAGTTCCGCATTCCTATGCGGATGCCCCGCGCGGGAGCGCGGGGAGCTTCACTTAAGCTCGGCGCCTGGATCGAGACCTCGGTGCGCCGGATTGTGCTGCATTTGCCGAAATCGTTCATTGATCGCGGCGCATGGTGTTGCATCGCTTAATCGCTTGGCGCCGTGCCGGGATAATCTTACGCTCCCCTCATACCTTGTCGGACGTGAACATGGTGAACCTGCTGTGCACGGGGAAGCTTCTCGGCTTCTTTATCCCTTCAGAAGATACTCTTGCTGACCTCGTTCGAATATGCGCTTTCATTTCCTGCGATGTCGTAGGCCGTGATGACAAAGAAGTACGTTGTGTTTGCTGAAAGTCCTGTCGCCTGATAGATGACTGTTCCTGCCGGGACTGTGCCCAAAGCAGCGCCATAGGTGCCAGATGCGGTAGCTTGATAGATCTTGTAGCCGGCCAAGTCGCTTTCTGTGTTTGGAACCCATGTCAATGTGGCGGACGAAGTCGTTGGAGCACTGACCATCAGTGTGACGTTTACCGTTTTCGATGAGGATCCCGTCGCACTGACGGTGATTGTGCCGTTGTAGGTTCCAGCGGCAAGTCCTGTCGTGTCCACAGCGGCGGTTAACGTACTGCTGCTGCTTCCAGATGCAGGACTGACACTCAACCATGAGGCGCTATCGCTCACGGTCCAGCTCACTACTCCCCCGGCATTCGTCAGAGCAACGGTCTGACTCGCCGGGTTTGTTCCGCCCTGCGCCGCCGTATAGGTCAGACTTGTTGGGCTCAAGCTGATGGTGGGGACCGCAGTGACCGTGAACGTCACGGGGACGGTCATGCTCGACGCTCCGGTCGCGCTCAGGGTGATATTCCCGTTATAGCTGCCCGCAGTCAGGATTCCTGTGGTTACGCTTGCGGTGACGGCGCCATTCCCGGTGGCGGAGGTAGGTGAGACGGCCAGCCAGGTGGTGTTGGGACTTGCGCTCCAGCTCAAGGTTCCGCCGCCCGTGTTGCTGATAGTCATGGTCTGCGCGGTGGGATTGCCGCCCCCTTGCTGGGCTGTAAAGGACAGACTGGTCGGACTCGTTCCGATCGCGGGCGGTACCGGCGCTGTCGTGATGGTGAGTGCCACCGGGACGGTGACCGCTGTCACCCCGGGGGCGGTAAGTGTGATCAGGCCACTATAGCTGCCTGCCGTGAGGGTGGCAGTGGTCACTGCCAATGTGACAGGGCCGTTCCCAGTGCCCGAAGCCGGCGACAACGTCAACCACACAGCATTGTCGCCGGCACTCCAGCTCAAGGTTCCATTACCCGTGTTGCTGATCGTCAGGGTCTGGGCTGCCGGGTTGACTCCTGCCTGAGCTGTGAAGGAGAAGCTTGCGGGACTTGCTCCAATGGCGGGGGACAGGGGCGCTGTGGTGACAGTAAATGTTACGGGGACAATGACAGAAGACGCGCCGGTGGCGCTGAGCATCACTGTGCCGCTATAGCTCCCAGCCGTGAAGGTTCCGGTCGTTACGCTCACCGTCACGGTGCCAGTTCCAGTTCCCGAGGCCGAACTGAGCGACAACCAGGTCATGCTCTCATTCGCGTTCCAGCTCGAGGTTCCGCCGCCGGTGTTGCTGATGGTCAGGGTCTGTGTTGCGGGATTGCCGCCCCCTTGTTGAGCTGTAAAGGACAGACTGGTCGGACTCGTTCCAATCGCGGGATTAACTGAAAGTACCGGCATCGAAATCTCTGCAGCTAATTTTTTCATCGATCGCCCACCGGCATCTCCGCTTCCTGAGGTAGACGAGTTGCCTGCGCCTGCAGCCGCCAGCGGGATGGTTCCGGTTGTTGTCGATGTGGCAGCTGTACTGGATGCCGCGGTTGTCGCTGACGACGGTGCGAAGGTCATGGTTGCGAGAGGCAGGGCTGCCCCGACACTTCTATTAAGCGATGACGGCTCCTTGGACTGAGAAATCGTGTTGTCGCTTTGTAGCAACGGTGGGGGCGTTGGCAAGGAGCTGACAGGTGAGGAGCCGGATGGAGCAGGTTCGACGGTCGCGATGGGAGCATTCTGTGGTTTTCGAATTAGTCGATGGAGTTTGCGGGGCGAGGTTTGCGCGCCCTTCTTCTCCAAGGATTTCGTTGGGTATGGAAGGGTGGTAGCAATGTTTTCGATGCGCCCCCCTTGATTGCCTGTTCCGCTTGTTTCCTGGCTGACAGGCCCTATCAGCTGCTGGGCGGAGACGGAGGGAATAGGCTGAAGCAATGACATGTAAGCTGTCATGAGGCCCAATGAAATCGCGTAAGTTACGATGAGATGCTGACGTATCGATTGGTGCATGGTCTAGGTCCTCCGTATTTCAGCACCAGCCACAGCACGCATCAATGAAGCATATTTTTACTTAAGCAGCGCAGGCGATCCGATCACGGTACGTCTTGATTCGCATACGCACTGCCAGTGGGGAGGTTGAGCAAGAGCAATGCCCCGGTTCGCCCATGCGATCGATCGGCTCTTACATTTCGAATAATAATTCGGCAAAACAATAGCTTGAAGTATCAAGCTGCCAAAACTGCCAGGTAAGTGTGAGGCGGGGCGAGTGTATGTGTAACAGGCAACCTCCAAAGATTTGAACATTTGATGCTAATAATTCAGTATTCATCCTAATACATTGAGGTAGCGTATGTTTTCTAGTTTGTTCATAGAGTTACTAATTGAGAACTAGGCGAGACGTGGACACAGATTAGGTTCCCACCTTGTTTGGCCCGTCTCGCGCGTCCCGCCTGTCTCGCGCGGCTATCCTGCAGGGAAAGGTTCGTTGCGCAGAATTTACTCGACTCCGTTGACGGAAACGCGAGGTTCTGCCATTCTGCTAAAAACCTACGGAGAGGATTCATGACTCAAAAGAAAGCGAACGAACGAAAGGTTGCGCTTGTTGGACTTGGTTATGTGGGGCTTCCTATCGCCGTTGCCTTCGGCAGGCGGGGTAAGGTCATCGGGTTCGATATCAACAAAGCAAAGATCGAAGAACTGCAGAGGGGCTTTGACCGAACGAGAGAAGTGTCGGCGGCCGACCTCAAAGCCTCTCATGTGCAGTATACTTCGGAGCCTACCGACCTCAAGGCCGCCGACTTCATTATTGTGGCCGTTCCAACTCCAATCAATGAAGGGCTCCAGCCGGATCTTAAGGCGCTACGAATGGTTTCGGAAGTGATCGGCAAAAATATGTCGCCTGGTACGATCGTTGTCTATGAGTCTACGGTTTACCCGGGAGTGACAGAGGACATTTGTCTCCCCATTCTGGAGAAGAATTCCGGCCTCAAATCAGGCATTGACTTCAAGGTTGGATATTCACCAGAGCGCATCAATCCAGGGGACAAGGAACATACTCTCGAGAAGATCGTCAAAGTCGTTTCGGCTCAGGATGCGGATTCGCTTGAAGTCGTTGCGAATACCTACGCGCTCGTTGTGAAGGCCGGGATTCATCGGGCTTCCAGCATTAAGGTTGCGGAAGCTGCGAAGGTGATCGAGAACACTCAGCGCGATCTGAACATCGCGCTGATGAATGAGTTGGCGCTCATTTTCCATCGTCTTGGAATCGATACCAAGTCGGTCCTCGACGCTGCCGGTACGAAGTGGAACTTTCTGAAGTTTTTCCCGGGATTAGTCGGCGGACATTGTATTGGAGTGGACCCGTATTATCTGACCGCTAAGGCTGAATCGGTCGGCTATCATCCGCAGGTGATTCTGGCTGGTCGGCGCATCAATAACGGGATGGGAAAGTTCGTTGCGGAGCAAACGATGAAGCTCCTCGGTCAAGTTCCCCGGCCAGTCACCGATCTCAAGGTGGCAGTCTTAGGCCTCACGTTTAAAGAGAATGTCCCGGATCTGCGTAACAGCAAGGTGCTCGATATCATTCAGGAGTTGCGTGAGTACGGGGTTCAAGTGTTGGTGCATGATCCGATCGCAGAACCGGAAGAGGCGGCCGCTGAATACGGAATACATTTGAGCAAGTGGGACGATCTCAGAGATATCGACGGAATTATTGTGGCAGTAGCGCATCGTGGATATGCGGATATGGGGTTGCAGAAGCTGCTCAAGCCTCTCCGCAGTCAGCGGGAGGGTGTGGTTATTGATGTGAAATGTCTGCTTGATCAGTCGAAACTGCCTAAGACGCTCAAGTACTGGCGTTTATGAGAAGCTCCCCGCGCTCCCGCACGGGGCATCTCTAATAAGAATGCGGAACTCTCCTTAGCACGTAGCCCTCCTTCGCTAAAGCTTCGGCACGCCGCCCATAGGCTCTGGCCGACGGGTCGGAGGGCTCTTCTCGCCATTCATTCCTGCTCTTCCTAGCGGGGCATTCTGGCGAAGGAGAGTAACGGATGGCAGTTGTTCATCAGTAGGGCGGGCTGGTTCAAAAACCAAACAAGGGCTCTAGTACCTACCTACATATAGACAAGACCAATCTTTCTCTACACAACCTGTGGGAGTTGGTGTAGACTACAGCTGGCATTAAAATTCCACTTCGCTCCAGGCTAACTTCAGAATTTTACTGCTGACCTCGTGGTTTATGAATACATTCTGCGCTAGACCTTCTAATCGGTACCGTACCATCGTCAGAGGCGCCCCCTTTACAGCCTTGCTTCTTCTTGCCGGCTGCGCCTACTTCAGTTCACCTGACATCAAGCGAGGGGATCAACATCTTGCAGCGGGTAATTGGGAGGAAGCCAGTCTCGCCTATAAGCAAGCCCTGAAAGAGGATCCCTTCAATCCCACATTACAGGGCAAATACACCATGGCTCGAGAACGAGCTGCGGCGTCGTATGAGGAGCGAGGACGGGCGTATCTCAAAGAACATCAGCCTGACCTCGCATCGGAACAGTTTAAGCGTGCACTCACCATCGAACCGTCCAGTCAGGAGCATCAATCAGGGTTGCTTGAAGCGCTTCGCTTGAACGATGCGCGCGGCCAGAATCGAGAGGCAGATCGCCTCGCCCAGCTCGGTCGGACCGACGAAGCCATGGAGGCTTATGCTAGAGCGGCTGAGCTGGATCCCTCGTTCAAGGAACCCCTTGAGAGCATCTCCAAACTCACCGAGGAGCAGCAGGCGCTGAACCGAGACGATCGGCGGAAGCAACCGGTGACACTTCGGTTTCGCAATGCCGGGCTTAAAGAAGTCTTGGAAGGGATTGGAAAGGTCGGAGGGATCAATCTCATTTTCGACAAGGATGTCCGAAATGATCCCGTGACCATTAGCATTCAGGACACGCCCTTCGATGAGGCCTTCAATCTCCTTCTCAACAGCAATAGCCTGTTCACCCAAACCGTATCACCGGGCGTCATGATTATCAGCCCCAATACCAAGCAGAAGCAGGAACAGTATCAAGATCTGATGATTCGGACGTTCTACTTGTCCAACGCCAAAGCGAAAGACATGCTGGTGTTGTTGAAGAGCATGCTCGATTCCAAACGGATGCATGCCAATGAACAATTGAATACGATCGTCATCCGGGACCAACCGGAAAAACTTGAGATGGCTGAAAAGATCATCTTGGCCAATGACCGCCTGGACTCCGAGGTTCTTTTTGATGTTGAGGTTCTGGAAGTCGATCGCACGGTAGATCAGACCTATGGTCTGACCTATCCCAAATCAGTCGCAGCCGCCATGGTGCCTCCTGGATTTACGGGAACGATCGCCGGAGAACTAGCACAGACGTTCACGCTTGGTCAGTTCACCAACCTCGGTTCAAGCAATTACCTCTTTAAGCTTCCGACCAACATCCAGTTGGATTTCTTTAAACAGATTACTGACGCCAAGACCCTTGCCGCCCCAAAAGTTCGCGTGGTCAACAATAAGAAGGCAGAGATTAACATCGGGGACAAGCAGCCGATCCTGCTTTCCACAACGAATGTCTTGCCTGGTCAAGCGGCAACAGGGGCAGTGCCGACGACCTCGACGGTGACCTCGATCGAATTCCGCGATACCGGAGTCAAATTAACTGTTGAGCCTTCCATCCATCTGGGGAATGAACTTTCTCTGAAGATGAAGATTGAAGTCGTTCGTCTTGGCGAGCAAGTGACGCTCCAAGCCAATCCCCCCATTACCCAGTTTAAGTTCGGTAATCGGTCGGCGGAAACCATGCTCAATGTCAGAGATGGCGAAACCATTGTTTTGGGAGGGCTGATCCAAGAAGAGGATCGCAAAAGCCGCACCACCATCCCATGGATCGGCGATCTCCCTTTCATCGGCAATCTCATAAGTGGTTTTAAAACCAACCGGGTCACCACCGAGGTGATCTTGACGATCACGCCCCACATCATTCAAGGAATGACTCCTCCCGGGCTCAGTAAGCAGGTATTCTGGTCCGGGACGGATTCAACCTATGCCACGAGACCGCTGTTTAGCCCACAGGTGAAGAAGATTTCCATGATGGGGGGTGGGGTCTCCGGTGCGGGGTTCTCATCGTCGGGAGGGACGGCAAAAGCGGGAATGGCAGGGAAGGCCGCTGCAGCGTCACTCATCCCATTGGCTTCGGTAGGGGCGGTGGCTTCGATCAGGCCGGACGAGTCGGTGGTCCAAATGGGAAAAGAATTTAAGCTTGCCATCAATGACGAACGTCTTCGTCCAACGGCGGGAGGCGTATTTCAGCTTCAATATGATCCAAAGGTGCTTGAATTCAGAACGATTCTGAATGGTGAAGTCATACAGTCAGACGGCACAGGCGAGCAGGGGTCTCGCAGCTCAGAGACGAAAGTGGGAACGGTTGCCTTCAAAGTCGCGCCATCAGCGAGACAGGCAGGCGGGCGGACCGTCACGGTCATCTTCTACGCCAAGGCCCCTGGTGTGTCTCCTGTGCGTGTGGCGTTGGTGGATTCTGCCGCGGAATCATCCACGGCATCATCGCAAGAAGGAAAAGGTATCGTGAGGGTGCGGTGAAAGAGTCAGGCGTGACTCTCTTGGAGCTCCTGATCACGCTGACAATCGTGATGGTCCTCGCTTCTGTCGCCATGCCGCTCAGCCGCCTGTCGGCGAAACGGACTCACGAAATAGAGCTGCGGCAGCATTTGAGGATCATGCGGGCTGCCATCGACACCTTTAAGCTGGAGTGGAATCGCGATGGCGACGTATTATCGGGGCCGGCCTGCGTGAAGAACAAACTCACGTGCAAAGACGTGACGAGTGTCTACGGCTATCCAAAGTCGCTGGATATCCTGTTGGGGATCAAGCTCACCAGTGAAGAGGCGACGGTCAGAGGCACGACGACGAAGCGCTATCTGAGGAGTCTTCCCCTTGATCCCTTGACCGGCAAGGCTGATTGGTTGTTCCGATGTTATAAGGATGCGCCGAACGCATCGAGCTGGTGTGGGGCGGACGTCTACGACGTCATGACTCAAAGTCAGGATATGGCATTAGATGGAACGAAGTATCGAGATTGGTAAGCGTGGAGCACAGGGTGCAGATGGTTTCACCCTGCTCGAACTGATGATCGTCGTGTCGATCATCGGTATTCTCGCCACCCTGGCGGTGCCCTCGTACCAATCGTCGGTTATGAAGGCCAAAGAGGCTGCCTTGCGGCAGGATCTTTCCACACTCCGCGATGTGCTGGATCAGCACAAGGCAGACCAGGGAAAGTATCCTCCGTCTCTGTCGGCATTGGTGGGCACCGGGTATCTGCGGGGGATCCCAAAAGATCCCTTCACCGGTGCGACGACTACTTGGCAAGAGATTTCCGATCCTGTCGAGGGGGGTGTGGTCGATATCTTTTCAGGGACCGAGTTTGTGGGGACGAACGGCACCCCGTATAATCGTTGGTAAGGATGCCCATGCGCAATCGCCATCACAGATTGTTCCAGACTTCAGTTGATGCCATACGCGCCTGTTATCCGACGGTGCGAGTGGGAGCGCTGTGTGCAGTCGGCTTCGCCTCAGCCTTGTTTGCGGGATGTGGCGAACTCGAGCCGATGCGTGAGCCGGAGGCGGTCGATCTTGAGCTGACCACAGACACGTTAAAAGCGTCGGTGCGAGATGCGCAGCGGACGGTGGCGGAGTTGCGGACTGACCTTGAGGCACGGCGCAGGGAATTGGCAGAAGCTCAGGTCGCTCGGGCGCAGCTTGAAGGACGGGTGAGGGAAGCGGAACGACGGGTCATCGAAGCGCGGCTGGTAATCGACTTGCAACGGGAAGAACTGGCCGCAGCTCGGACGGAGCGGCAGCGTGTGTCCCGAAGCAGTCTTCAATTGCAGGGCCAGATGAAGCAGCTTCAGAAGCAGCTCTCAAAAACAGGGAAATCGGGCCCTATTCATGATGGGCAGGAGGCGGCCCCACTCTCCTCCAGCGGTGCGATGCGCAAGGGCCAGAAGGCGATGCAGGTTCCCGCTCAACGAAATCAGCCCTCAGAATTTCTGGAGCCGCTTCAGATGGTGGCAACCCCGGCCGCTGTGAGGCAAGTGCCGGCCAACCGTGAACCCTCGTCAGAGGTTGAGCAGCAAAGGACTCCCACTGAATATGTTTTCGTGAAACCCGGTGATACGCTCTGGCGGATTGCGCAGAAGTATCGCGTCAAGGTGGAACATCTGCGGACGCTCAATCAGTTGACCGACAATACGATTGTCATTGGCCAGGCCCTGTGGTTACCGGATGATCGGCCCATGTCCGGGGTCGGTGCGGACAAGGGTACGTCGACGCCTTAGGCCTACATTCCTGTTAGCCGTCTGACATTCGTGCACGTCTTACCATGCCTGTATTTGCTTACAGAGTAGCCCGTCCTGATGGCTCAACCCTCGATGGTCAGATTGAGGGAGAGGAAGAAAATCTCGTCCGGGCCAAACTGGAGGGCCAGGGCTTCCTCGTCTTTCGGTTGCAGCGACGGGGTGCGGCCACAAACGGTTTGGGTCTGGGGTGGCCCGCGTTTGGAAAGCTCCCGCTTCAGGAATTCTTGGTGTTCAATCAAGAGCTACTCGCCCTCGTGAAAGCCGGTCTTCCCGTGTTGAGGGTGTGGGATCTCTTGATCGAGCGAGCCAGCCATTCAGGATTTCAGCAGGCCTTGCGGACGGTCCGACAAGATATTCGTGGAGGGGCGTCGGCTTCGGAAGCGCTGGCAAAACACCCGATCCATTTTTCAGAATTGTATATTGCGACGATCAAAGCCGGAGAACAATCAGGGAATTTGGCCGAGGTGCTGCAGCGCTTCATTGCGTATTTAAAATTGATGATCGGGCTGCGTCAGAAGGTCTCGAAAGCGCTTGCGTATCCTGGTTTCCTCGTGCTTGTCGGGATTGCCGTCATCGGGTTTCTGTTGACGTACGTCGTGCCGACGTTCGTGTCGGTCTATGCGGAGTCGTCGAAATCCTTACCGGTTGCCACGCAACTGTTGCTTGATTTGGTGACGGGGGGGCAAGCGTACGTTGTGCCTGGATGCGTGGGGCTTGCCGCTCTTGGGCTCGCAGGTCGTGCGTACTATGTGACGCCGAATGGGCGGCTCGCCGTGGATCGAATGTTATTGAGCGTGCCCGTCTTGGGACCGATTTTTGTGAAGCATTATACGGTCCAGCTTACGCGCACCCTTGCGACGATCTTTGCCGGAGGCACCCCGCTTGTGGATGCGTTGTCTCTTGCACGGGGCGCCATCTCCAACCGGTATGTGTCGGTCGGAGTCGCGGCTGCGGTCGCGGAAATTCGCGAAGGGACGACCCTGGCCGCCGCACTGGATCGCCCCAAAGTATTTCCCAAATTGGCGGTGGAAATGCTGTCGGTCGGGGAGGAAACTGGATCGTTGCCCACGATGTTGCATGACGTGGCGGAATTCTATGAAGGAGACCTGGATCTCCGGCTCACGCAATTGACGACGTGGATTGAACCGGTGCTACTTTTGATCATGGGGGTCTTAGTCGGTGCGATCGTCATTATCATGTATCTGCCGGTGTTTCAAATAGCTGGGGCGGTGTAGCGTTGAATACTGCAATCGCGCGATTCGGCTTGCGCTCATGTGTTGAGGAGTGAGTAGGAACCTATGGCACGGACAGTGACGCAACCAACGCTGGCGGATGTTCTCGTGCGGCAGGGGATTCTGCCGAAACAGACGATCGACCAAGTGCTCAGCCGACTGGGCGGTGTGACGTCAACCCTCGGCCAGACCTTGGTGAGCGAGGGGATTCTCTCTGAGGAGCAGCTGGCCCGTGCGTTGGCGGCCCAGTTTGACTTGACCTGTGATCTTCTGACGGAGTTCCGGGTCGACCAATCGTTCTATGACTCCATGTCGGTGAAACTGATGCAGCGGCATCCGTTCATACCGATTGCAGAGCACCAGGGTCGCCTGACTATTGCCATCCCCGATCCGCAGAATCTCCTGGTACTGGATGAGTTGGAGCTGCTCTTGGGGCGCCCGTTGGACCTGGTGGTGAGCCCGAGAAGTGCGATTCTGGCGGCCTTGGAACGCAGTGAAGGCTCCAGTCAAGCCCTTCGGGAGCTTGAGGTCGAGTATCGATCCGTGTTGGTGAAGGAGGACGAGCGGGGAGAGGAAGTCCTCACGATCGATCACGCGGGAGAGGATCAAAGCCCTGCGGTCAAACTGCTGGATTCGATCCTCCTGAGCGCCCTGCAGCGGCGGGCCAGCGATATTCACATTGAAGCCGCCGATCGTGCCACCAAGGTGAAATTGCGGGTTGATGGGATTCTCATTCCGGCGATGGAGCCGCTCGATATCCGTCTCCATGCGCCGTTGGTCTCGCGGCTGAAAGTCATGTCGGATCTGGACATCGCCGAGCGGCGGGTACCGCAAGATGGAAGCTTTCGGATGCGGCTGGAGCGAAAGACCGTCGATTTCCGTGTCTCAATCCTCCCAAGTGTGTTCGGTGAATCGGTCGTCATTCGTATTCTCGATCGCGAGGCGATCACCACGGGTGTTTCAGCGTTGCGGTTGGAACGACTGGGGTTCAATGAGGAAGATCTGAAGCGGTTTCGACGCGCGATCACGCGACCCTATGGCATGGTGCTGGTGACCGGTCCGACCGGCAGCGGAAAGACGACGACGCTGTATGCGGCGATTACGGAGTTGAATATCAAAGACAACAAGCTGATCACGATCGAAGATCCGGTCGAGTATCAGCTGTCGGGGGTCGTGCAAATTCCCGTGAATGAGAAGAAAGGCCTGACCTTCGCACGAGGGCTCCGATCCATCTTGCGTCATGACCCTGACAAGATCATGGTCGGCGAGATCCGCGATGGAGAGACTGCACAAATCGCCATTCAATCGTCGCTCACCGGCCACTTGGTCTTGACGACGGTACACGCAAACAACGTATTCGATGTCATCGGACGATTTGCTTCAATGGGAATCGATGCCTACAACTTCTTGGCTGCACTGAACTGTATATTGGCGCAGCGGCTTGTTCGGATGGTGTGTCTTGCCTGTCGAGTGGCGGTCAAGCTCGACAAAGTACTGGCTGAAGAATCCGGTCTCGACTTCGAAGAATATAAGGATGTTTCATTTTATGAAGGAAAAGGATGCCAGGAGTGCCATGGCACTGGATATCGCGGACGAAAATGCATCACGGAATTTCTCGATCTGAACGATGAAATCAAAGAAATGATTCTTGCCGAACGTCCCCTGTCCGAGATCCGCTATCGGGCGGTGACCGGGGGGATGATCACGCTGCGGCAGTCCGCACTCAGAAAGGTGCTGGAAGGTTCCACCACCTTGCGCGAGATCAATCGAGTGACGTTTAGCGAGGAAGGGTAAGTGATGTGGGAGCTTACCACTAGTCGTCCGCGGCAGTGCTTGAAAATTGGAGCGCAGACCCTCGCCTGGGGAGAGGCCGTCCGCACCTGGCGGGGGCGCTATCGCTACCGCTGTGTCCTCTCGCCGACACCGACAGGGGCCATCAAGCTGTCACCCATGGATCTGAATCTGACAGACGTGGCTGCGGTAGAAAGTCGTCTTCGGTCGTTGGCGGGGCCAAATCGAGATCTCCAGTTCGCAGGGCCTGTATGGCTGTCTGACGCTCCGCGTCCAATCGTGTTGTTGTTGTCAGATCTATCGGTGCGCGCGACTGTGTTGGAGCTGGAACAACTTCCGGCGCATGTGGAAGAGCAAGAGGCGCTGATTCGCTGGCGTCTAGGGCAGGAACAGCTGTTGCCTTTGGCCAGGGCTAAGGTTGTCTGGCAGGGGTTCCCGTCACATGGGGCAGGAGACAAGCGTTCCCATGCGGTCCTTGTCGTGGCGATTCAAGAAGCCATCTTGAAGCAATACGAGTCCCTCTGTGAATCCGTCGGGTTGCTTCCGCAGGAAGTCGGTGTGACCAGCTTTCGTCTGTTTGATCTCTGGTTGAAAGCGGCAGGGGGACGGAAACGGTTGGGCCGTGATTTGCTCTGGGCCAGTATATCGGACGGCGGGTTGACCTGCTTCGTCTTGCAGGAAGGCCGATTGGTTTTTGTTCGGAGCAAGCTGTTGAGCGTCGAAGGTCTACAAGGTGAAGAAGATCCTGGTGGAGAACTGGTCGACAACATTGTCGAGGAATGTGCGGTGTCTCTTCGTGCGTGCCATGAGCGTCATCCCGGCCTGAACGTGACTGAGATTGTCCTCGCCGGCGATCGCCCATTCCCGACGCTTGAACAGGCGTTGAACAGCGAACTCGGCCTGTCGACTGAGAGACTGGATTGGGAAGCTGTCGAACGAGTGGGGTGGACTCATGACGGGGGGAGTACGTCATGGACGACGCTCCCTGTCGTGGCGGGGGTGATGTAGACGATGGCACTTGGACGGACATTCCTTCGTGCGCTCGCCGGCAAGGCGAACAGTTTCCAGGCGAAGTCAGGAGGAGCGCGGTATTTTCACATCGAACTGAGTAGCCGATATCGCTGGTACGTCGCGCCTATTCGTCTGGTGCTGGTTACGCTAAGCGGGATCCTAGGGGTCTCAATCCTCTGGAGTGTGACCCAGACCGTGATGACTATGCGCGACCGGCACGACATGCAAGCCCGCCTCGATCATGTCCGCATGCAAGATTATCAGCTCTTAGCCGAGGCCCAACAGGAAGGCATTGATCTCTCCGGGCCTTCATTGCAAATGCTACCGGCTGAAGTCAGTTTGGCGAACCAGTTGCTCACAAAACGGCATTTTTCCTGGACACAGTTTCTGTCCGCTCTTGAAGCAGCAATTCCCCGGGGTGTGTCGATTAAGAGTATAAGCCTGGATCCCGGGAGCACGGTCGTACACGTGACAGGGTTGGCTGTAACGGTCGAAGATGTGACGGCGTTGACGGTCACCTTGCAAGACCACGCCGTTTTCCGCGATCCTGTGCTGGGCCAGCATCGAGTGGGGTCGGATGGCTTGGTTGAGTTTGACCTTACGCTGCGTTATCGGCAACCGGGTGTGTAGACCGATATGATGGATTTCATCCTCCAAGAGTTGCGAAAGCCTTACGGGATCTTGATTCCATGGCTCGCGTTGGTGTTGCTGTTGGCCGGAGTCTTGTGGGCGGTCCGCACCGTTGGGATTGATGCGGCCGAGCAGAGTCGGGCGAAATTCGAGTTGGAGTGGAATCAAGCCCGTCAAGAATTCGCACACCATAAGGAGGCTCAGAAAGCGCGGAAGGATCTTGCGCAGGTCTGGTCGGGCTTGCCGGTTGAACGGGACTTTGCTCCCTTGGCGCTGGGCATTACTGAGGAGGCGAAGCGTGATCGTGTGATCCTCCCGGAGCTCTCCTACAAGACTGAGCCCACGCCGGTGGCCAACACGAGTAAGGGTGTGCTTCAGGGCACAATGACCGGTCGCTACGAGGATCTTCGACGGTTTCTCTATGACGTGGAGACGGCCGAAGAACTGGTATACATCGAAGACTTGGAACTTGTGCGTCCAGACGCTCAGCAGGACCAGACGTTGACCTTCAACATTAAGATCGCCACGTACCTTCGAGGGGAGTCTAGTACGGCCACGGTTCAGTAGCGCTAGATATGATGACGACGAATCAAAAGAAAATAACGGTATTGGTTGCGCTTGGCCTGCTCTGGAGTGGGATTATTGCCTGGGAATGGCTGGCCGTGGAAGAGCCCGTGCGGGTGCCGCTGGCGAATGTGAGTGGCCCTGCTTCCATGCCCCGGGCAACCCGTGGAACAGTCGGAGGGTTGTACGTGCAGCTCGATCTCCTCGCAGCCGCGCGGACTCAACGAGAGATGACCTTCACGCTCCCACGCAATATCTTTGCACTGCCTCGCCCTGGTGACTCGGGGGCTGTTCGCGCAAACCAGCCAGAGCTCGATCCTGGGTCGGAGCAGGCATTGCGCCACCAGGAGGTCCTTGCCGGATTGGCACAATTCCACTATCTCGGGTTTGTGCGTATGGAGGAGGGGTGGCGGAAAAAGGGCGAACTGGCGGTGCTCACGAAGAATGACGATCTCCATGTCGTCAGGACCGGAGAAACTGTAGAAGATCACGTCGTGGTAAAGGCCATCACGCAAGAGAGTGTGACGTTGCAAGACCGCCAGTCACGAGTGGAACATACGGTGCTGCTATCCGAAGAAGCTCCGTTGCAGCCTTAGCAGGATGCTGAAAAAGTCCGCCAGCATAACAAGCCCGTTGTTTGGTTTGTCTGGTCTGTCTGGTCTGTCTGGTTTTTTGGTTGAACAAAACTAACCAGATGAACCAAATAAACCAAATCAACCAAATCAACCAGATCAACCAGATGGACCAGACAGACCGGGTTTGTCCCACACGTGAGGACCATCGAAGTTCGAGCATGCCACAATAGCTTTTTCACCATCTGCTAGCATTTCTATGCTCATCAGTCGCCGGCAACGTGTCAGAAACGAGCGAGGGGTGACCTACCTCATGCTCATGTTCGTGATCGTCCTCATCGGTATTGCCACGACCGCTGCAGCGAAACAATGGAAGGTCATCGTGCAGCGGGAGCTTGAGGCGGATCTTTTGGCCAAAGGGATTGAGATCCAGAATGCCCTCGCATTTTATTCCGCGACGATCAAGGCAGGCCGCGTGATGCCGGGAGAGGTCTACCCCCAGACATTGGTTGATCTCACGAAATTGCCCAAACCCTTCTTGCGCAAGGTCTATCTCGATCCAATGGGGCATGGAGAATGGGAATATATTCGGGCGCCGACAGGCGGCATCATGGGGGTCCGAAGCAAGAGCCTCGCGAAGCCATTCCGGCAGCACGACTTTCCCCTTGCTGTCCGGCATTTCGAGGGACGCGCCACCTATCATGATTGGGTTTTCCAACACCCGAGTCCCTCATCAGCTCCGATCGTGCCACAAGGGATTGCGCCCATTCCTGTGGCACCATCAATGCCGGGATCGTCGATTACTTCTGGCGGAAACGTTCCAGCTGCCCAGCCAACTCAGGGGCAGCCGGCCGTGAATCCGTAACCCCTCCCAGCTTTTCCTATCTATTCTGGTAAATTTCATGGCATTCGCGATGAGAGAAGCGTAAGAGTACAAGGAAGAGTGGAATTATCGTATGCGGATCCTTATTACAGGCGGAGCCGGATTTCTCGGGAGTCATCTCTCCGATTTGCTGCTGCAGTCTGGACATTCCGTGATCTGCATGGACAACCTCCTCACCGGACGGGTCGAAAATATCGCCCATCTGCTCGGGCACGAGCGATTTTCTTTTGTCAAATACAATGTGTGTGACTATCTGCATATTGAAGGTCCATTGGATGCGGTCATGCACTTCGCATCACCCGCGAGCCCACAAGACTACCTTGAATTTCCTATTGCCACGCTGAAGGTCGGTGCCTTAGGTACGCATAAGGCTCTTGGACTAGCCAAGGCGAAGGGGGCGAGGTTCCTCTTGGCCAGCACGTCGGAAGTCTATGGGGACCCGCTTGTGAATCCTCAGCCTGAATCCTATTGGGGCAATGTCAACCCCATCAGCCCCCGTGGTGTGTACGACGAGGCCAAGCGTTTTGCAGAAGCCCTCACGATGGCCTATCACCGCTATCATGCGGTCGATACCAGGATCGTGCGTATCTTTAATACGTTCGGTCCCCGCATGCGGCCGAATGACGGACGCGTCGTGTCGACTTTCATCGTACAGGCACTCCAGGGAAAGCCTCTCAGTGTATTTGGTGACGGGTCCCAGACAAGGAGCTTCTGCTATGTCGATGACCTGGTCCGAGGTATTTCGGCGTTGCTCATGCTGGATTCAGACAAGACGGTTCAGCAACGGACGGACCGAAAATTCCTCCTCAGGCAGGAAGAGGACGAGAACGGATCCAGCATGCATGATCCCGTGAATATCGGAAACCCACGTGAGCTGACCGTCTTAGAGATCGCGAAATTGGTACAGGAACTCACCCATTCATCGAGCCAAATCACCCATCATCCGTTGCCGGCTGATGATCCTAAAGTCAGACGGCCCGATATCAGTCGGGCGCGCACGCTCCTGAAATGGGAACCGCAAGTACAGCTCGAGGATGCCCTCCGTCGCACGATCGAATACTTCAGAAAAGTGATCTAGCAGGATGCTGTCTGGTTTCTCTTGTTTATTTGGTCTGTTTGGTTTGTTTGGTTGAACTCGACTAACCAGATGAACAAAACAAACCAGATGAACCAGATCAACCATCCTGCCTGTCTCGCGCGGCTTTCCTGCGAATGGCCGCCTTGACCGCATTGAAACTCCCGCTGTATCCTGTCTCTGTCCCAACGTCATGAGGTAAGAGTCTTTCTTATGCTGTCTGATCAAAGTAACCAGCGTAACCAGGTGGACGTGTCGGTCGAACCCATCGAATCGGCGGGCGTGGAAATGGTTGCGCCCATACCGATTCCAGAGTATGTCAACGAATTGGTCACACGAGCCAAACATGCCGCGGGCCGACTGGCTACGCTTTCGACTACAGTGAAGAATCGGGCCCTTCTTGCGATGGCAGAGGCGCTGGAAGAGCAGAAGGATGCGCTGCTTGTCGCGAACGAACTGGATCTGGAGGCCTTCGGGACTGCGCCGGAGAAGAAGGCGATGGCGGACCGGCTGCGTCTGACGGCCGAGAGGATCGTCGAAATGGCAGCAGGCCTTCGCGAGGTGGCTGCGCTCCCTGATCCACTCGGTGACGTGCCGAAGATGTGGACGAGGCCGAATGGGATGCAGGTGGGGCGCGTGCGGGTTCCGATCGGCGTCATTGGAATTATTTATGAGTCCCGCCCGAACGTCACGGCGGATTCCGCTGCCCTGTGTTTGAAATCCGGGAACGCCTGCGTACTGCGGGGAGGGAGCGAGGCGATCCACTCGAATACGGCGATTGCGGCTGTTCTATCGGAGGCGGCAGAGAAAGCCGGTGTCCCGGCCGGGGCGATCAGTTTTGTCGCGCGGCCCGACCGCGAGCTGGTTCCTCTTCTGCTGAAGCAAGATCGCTACATCGACCTGATTATCCCGCGCGGCGGCGAATCGCTGATGCGCGTCGTTACCGAGCACGCCACTATCCCGGTCATCAGGCACGACGCCGGTGTCTGTCACATCTATGTCGATGCCGATGCCGATCCAGCCATGGCGGAACGGGTCTGCTTCAACGCAAAGGTACAGCGGCCATCGACCTGCAATGCGATGGAGACCCTCTTAGTTCATCAGGGCCTTGCGCGCAACTGGCTCGCCCCCTTCATTGATAAGTTGGTGGCGGCCAAAGTCGAGGTCCGCGGGTGCCAGAAAACCTGTCAGTTGTCATCGTCGGCCAAACCAGCGAGCGACGATGATTTTGGAAAAGAATTCCTCGATCTTACCGTGGCGGTGAAAGTGGTCAAGAACGTCGATGAAGCGATGGAGCATATTGCCAAGTATGGCTCACACCATACGGAAGCCATCGTGACCTCCGACTATCCTAAGGCCATGCGGTTTCTGCGCGAGGTTGATGCCAGCGCGGTGTTGGTGAA